>CBJLQC010000538.1:0-2223 GCA_966424955.1 uncultured bacterium
GACGCCGTGGATCAGTTCACGCTACAGGCGGATGCGTTCTCACGTGCGGTGCGCGGTGTGGGCGAGTTGCCCATGACTCTGGAGGACTCGATCGCCAACATGACGGTGCTCGATGCGCTGTTCCGCTCGGCGGAATCCGGGAGCTGGGAAACGCCTCGCACCTTTTGATTGCAGTCAGGCTTCGCGCGCGTTGCCCGGGGCCACCGGAACGGCCGGGACGGCGATGGCTTCCTCGATGTTGCGAAGGGTTTCGGCGGCGGCGCGTTGCAGGCGTTCGACTTCGGGTGAGTCCGGCCCGACTTCTTCGACGATGCGGGCGACTTCCTTTTGCAGCTGCTGCGCAAGCCTGAGCAGCTCGTCTTCGACCGCGGCCATCTCTCGCGGTGTCAGTGGCCGGTCCAGCGCCAGCAATTCATTCACATCCATTCGACTTCTCCTGAAATACCGGAACGATACCCCGCTGATGGGGCCATTCAATGTCTATACGTAGCCGGGGGGCGAGCGGGTTTGATTGACGGTGCTCGTCCGGTGGGAAAACACGGGCGGTGGTGGGGGCCGGCCACCACCGCTCGCAGTAACGGGGCTAACCCTGAATCAGAAGACTATCCCGAAAGCAATCGCTTCATGGTCGCCCAGCGAGGCGCCGAAGCGCAGGGCCCAGCCGCGGCGCAGGCCAATGTCGAACCCGAGATCGACGACCAGGCCGAGATCGGTGTCGTCACCGTCGCCACCGAAATCATCATCGCCCAGGGCAGCGTCCAGCACCAGCCGCGGTGTGACGTAAGGCGTGAACGTGACGCCCTCGCCCTGGAACGTTTTGCCCAGTGAGACGCCGGCCGGGATGGTGAGCAGCACGAAATCGCCGAAGCCAATGCCGCCGCCGGCCACCCAGCTGAGATCGAACGGCATGTCGCCGGATTCTCTGGCGATCATGCCCGAGAAAGTGACGCCGAACAGCCCGGCAATGTCGTCGGCCGCGTCCTCGGCAATACCGAATCGAAACTCCAGCCCGCTCGGCGCCGTCCGGCCGCGCCAGGTACCGAAGACGCCAATGTCGCCACCGGCGACGTCGGCTACGTAAACGCCGAATCCGGCCGGCGCGCGCGGCGGCGCCATGAGGGGCGCTTCCCAGGCGACCTGCGCCCGCAAGCTGCCTGCTCCCGCCATCAGTAGTCCGGCTGCCATTACTGCAATGTGTTTCCGATTCATCAACGTGTTTCCTCCGCCCATTGGTGTGTACAGCCCACGTAAGCAATGACGATACCGTTCAACCCAGGTCACAGAATCAGCAGAAAAACCGGGGGGGTGGCGAGGGCCGGCGCGGGCGCGGGCCCCCACCACCACCCGGTTTTCTCTGCGAGCCACGCCGGCCCTCGCCACGGCCCGCAGTTCCCGATTCTCTCAGCGGCCGACTAGCGCAACTGCGCGTAATGGTCCGCCCGATCCGCCTTCGATCTTCATCGGCAACGCAATCACGATGCTGCCGCCCGGCGGCAGCTGATCGAGATTCGTGAGGTTCTCGAACCCCGGCACATTCGCGGCTGCGGCCACGCGATGCACGATGAAGTCCCGTGACGGTCCGTAATCTATGGATGCGACGTCGACACCGAGCGCGGCCACCCGCCGCTGCTCGACCAGCAGGCGCGCGGCGGCTTCACCGTAACTCGGAAAATGCAGCCTGGTCACCTCGCCGGGCGTGTCATCGCCGAGATACGCCTTGCGGTTCGGCCAGCGCGCGCTCCAACCCGTCCGCAACAGCACGATGGTACCCGGCGTGATGCGTCCATGCGCGCGCTCGAAAGCCTGCACATCACTGACCGTCAGGCGATAATCGGGATCGCGCGCGGCCTGTGCGCTGATGTCGATCACCACGGCCGGCGCGATCAGGCGATCCAGCGGGATCTCGTGGTTGAACTGTTTGCCTTCGCCGAAATGAATGGGGGCGTCCAGGTGGGTGCCGCCGTGCTCCGGCGTGGACAACGCATTCGAGGCGTAGAAAAAGCCAGCCGCGGTCTGGCCGAACGACAATCGATCGAGCTGAAACGCGGAAGGTGAGTTCGGCCAGTAGATGGTCTGCGCGTTATACGCGTGGGTGAGATCGACCTTGCGCGCACGGCCCAGGTCGATCGTCTGCGCAACGGTTGTTACGGGGACCATTGCCATCATGCCGGCGGCCAGGAGCATGGTTTTCATAAGGCCCAGGTTGCGTTTGAGTAGTCGCTG
>CBJLQC010000539.1:0-2217 GCA_966424955.1 uncultured bacterium
AACCGGATCCGCCGGGTGGACGCGGTGACCCGCGTCGTCTCCACGCTGGCCGGCATTTACGGTCTGCCCGGCACCTTCGGCCGCTTCATCGTCATCATCGGTGTGCTGCTGTTCGCGATCTCCACGGCCATATCATGGAGTTATTACGGCGACCGCTCGGCGCAGTACCTGTTCGGGAACAAGATCATCATTCCGTACCGGCTGATGTATGTGGTCATGCATTTCGTGGGCGCAGTCGTGCCGCTCGCATCGATCTGGGCGCTGGGTGACGTTTTCCTGGGCGTAGTGATTCTGCCCAACCTGTTCGCGCTGATTCTGCTGTCCGGCCAGGTAAAGCAGATGACCGACAGCTACTTCGAGCGTAAGCCCTGGCTCTCGAATGAAGAGGCGCACGAGCGCTGGAAGACGAGGCAGCGGCAGCGTTGAATGAGCTAGGCATCATCGAGGGCTATTACGGCAAGCCATGGACGTGGCCGGAGCGCGCGGAAACGATGCGCTTCCTGGCCACGTTCGGCTTCCACTTCTATCTGTATGCCCCCAAGGCGGACCCGTACCTGCGGCGTTTGTGGCGCGAGCCGCATCCGGACGACGTCGCGCGTGAGCTGGCGAGTCTTTCGAGACAATGTCGCGCGCTGGGTGTGCGGTTCGGCATTGGGTTGAGCCCGACGAAACTGCATCTCGATTTCGGCCGATCAGCGCAAGAGACTCTCGCGCGCAAGCTGGCGTCCCTCGAGCAGCTCGGCATTGATTCGCTGGCATTGCTCTTCGATGACATGCGTGGCGATGTGCCCGACCTGGCCGAACACCAGATCGAAATCGTGCATTGGGCGGCGGAACGTACACGCGCGCAGATCTTCATGTGCCCGTCCTACTATTCCGATGACCCGGTGCTCGATCGCGTTTTTGGACGGCGGCCGGCAGATTATCTCGAGCAGCTGGGGCGCGGCCTCGATCCCGCCATCCAGGTGTTCTGGACGGGCGAGGAAGTCTGCGCGCGGGAGATCTCGGTGGCGCACGTCGCACGCGTGGGCGAACAGCTGGGCCGAAAGCCGTTCCTTTGGGACAATTATCCCGTCAATGATGGCGAGCGGATGTCGCAATTTCTCCACGTGCGCGCGTTCACCGGGCGTCCGGCCGCCTTGCGTGACCACATCGCGGGTCATGGCATGAACCCGGCGCTCCAGCCCGCGCTGACTCGGCTGCCCGCCATCTCACTGCGCCGCAGCTACGAGCTCGGCGCATCCTACCAGTACGGCGCGGTGTCCCAGGCTGCCGCGACAGAAGCATTCGGACCCGTGCTGGGACAGCGCATTTACGAGGACACCCTCCTTCTGCAGGATGTGGGGCTGGACCGGCTGGGGGAAAAAGCGCAATATCTGCGGGAACGATTCAGCGGTTTCGACCACCCGGCCGCGCGCGAAATCCTGGCCTGGCTGGACGGCGCGTACCGGATTACCGATGATATAGTCCAGGCGCAGGCTGGCGAAGATTGAGGCGGCAAGCACGATCTTTGCCCAATGGGGTCGGGTTGTGGCGCGGTACCAGGTTGGTTAACACGTGAACGGACGAGGCGTAAGGATGGCACGCGAGACAGGCACAGTTCAGCGGTTCATGGATGACAAGGGGTTCGGCTTTATCAAGCCTGACAGCGGCGGCAAGGATGTATTCGTGCATCACTCGGCGATCCAGGGGCAGGGATTCAAGTCGCTGTCTCAGGGTCAGCGCGTGGAGTTCGACATTGTGCAGGATCCGAAGGGTCCGCGCGCAGCGAACGTTGCGCCGATAAACGAGTAGCTACCGACACCCCGGCGCGTTGCCGCGCCGGGGTGGTTCACATCAGCTAAAACGCATCCCGTTGGGTGCGATCGTGCCTTTGGTTGGTATGCTCACCTTCGGTTCCCGGCTCTTTTCCATCCTTTGACCACGCGCCCCCTGGGCAGCGCCCTGCTGCTTCATGGTCAGGGCAATGCGATTGCGGTCCAGGTCCACTGACAGAACGGTGACTTTGACTTTCTGACCGACGCGCACCACGTCGGCGGGATCCTTGATGTAGCGATCGCCAAGCTGCGAGACGTGCACGAGTCCGTCCTGGTGCACGCCTATGTCGACGAACGCGCCAAACGCGACCAGGTTCGTCACCACGCCTTCGAGCTGCATGCCGGGCTTCAGATCGGCGGGCGCCTTCACGTCGTCACGAAATGCCGGCAGCTCGAAGGT
>CBJLQC010000540.1:0-2210 GCA_966424955.1 uncultured bacterium
TACGTCCGTGCGTCGTCATAACCACGAGGTCTATGCCGGCCGCCTCGATGTAGCGCTGCAGTGCGGCCACCACCGGACCTTCCAGCAGCTCGCTGGTCGCGTTCAGACCGGACGCGGTAGCCCGGTCCAGCGCGACGCTCAGCGCGTCCCGCTCCCAGTCACGGACCAGCTCATCGTAATTGTCGCTGACTACTGCCTCGGCGGTCGGAACGGAAGGCACATGCACGCGCACGATATGCAGGCGCGCATTCGTTTGCTTGGCCAGCTGCACCGCCAGTGGCAATGCCAGCTCGCTGAAATGAGAGCCGTCCACCGGCAACATGATGTCCTTGAACATGACGCCCTCCCGTGTGGTCACAGGTCGACGAACCGCAAAAGGGTGTTCGTGTCGTTCTGACGGATCGCCAGTGCTTCATCACGCCCCCGCACGTCGACCAGCAGGAAAATCGCCGTCGCCTGCGGAATGGTGTGGGTCAGATGCCGCTCCGCGCTGGCCTTTTCACCCAGCGTGATCAGCACCTGGTTGTCATGTGCGTCATATGTTATGCCCCGCAGGGGATAACCCGCCTCCTGGGCCTGCGCGCCAAAATCGGGGCTGTCCACTTCGAGCGTGGTTACCCGCCCGGCATTCCGGCTGGTGAACCGGTGCAGCTCCATGGCCCACGTATTTTCCGGTATCCTCTTGGTCACAGACTCCTCCTGCGGTATTCTCCGACTTACATCGGGAAGGTATCGACCGCCACCTCCGCCTACTGTCGGGAGCCGGCACAAAGCCTGTGCGGAGAACGCTGATTTTAGTGGGGGGTACTGGTACATTCCGCGCAAAACCGCGCACGGATTTGCATGACCACAGGTAAGATCGTACAGCAAAGCAGCTTATGGAACCGGTTCCTGAGGGCCTTGCGACCCAACGGCCGCAAGCCAGGGGCGCACGCCCTGACCGAGAACCAGTTCTATAACATCATCAATATTGCATCAGACGCCATCATCACGACGGCGGAAGACCTGTCCATCGTGAATTTCAACAGTGGCGCTGAAGAAATTTTCGGCTACACGGCTGCCGAGATCACGGGCCAGCACCTCAATACGCTGATTCCGCCGCGCTACCGGGCGGCGCACGATGAGCATGTACGCAACTTCGCGAAATCGGGTGTCCCGGCCCGGCGCATGGCGGAACGGCGGCAGATCTGGGGATTACGCAAGAGCGGTGAGGAGTTCCCTTGCGAAGCGTCGATCTCGCAGCTGCGGATCGAGGGCGAGTGTCTCTTCACGGTCGTGCTGCGTGACATCAGCGACCGCAAGCGGCGCGAGGTGACCCACACCCTGCTGGCGCAGGCCGGCGAGCTGCTGGCCGGCTCGCTCGATATCGATACCACGCTCAAGAGCGTGGCGCGGCTGATTGTCCCGCAGGTCGCCGACTGGTGCGTCGTCTTCGTCATCAACGAGAACGGACAACTCGTACGCGAGGCCATCGCGCACCGCGATGCCGAGACGGAGAAAGCGCTGCACGAGACGGTGCTGCTCCAGCCCGTGGGCAATCCGGAGCACCCGGTCTGGGAGGTGATCCGCAAGGGGCAGGCGGTCAGCATCCCGGAAATGACCGAGCCGGTGTTCGTAGGTATGGCCGAAGACGATGAGCATGGCCGGATTCTGCACACGACGGGTGCGCGCTCGGCGATGGTCGTACCCATGATCGCGCGCAACGAGACGCGGGGCGCGATCGCGCTGTTCAGCACGCAGGAACGGCGCGATTTCGACGCGGACGACCTCGCCCTCGCCGAGGAGCTGGCGCGGCGCTCCGCGCTCGCCCTCGACAATGCGCGGCTCTACCGCAAGGCGCGCGCGGCCATCGAGGCCCGCGATGATGTTCTCGCCGTCGTTTCGCACGACCTGGGCAATCCGCTCAGCGCCATCCGCATAGGTACCACCTTGTTGCTCAGCACGCTGAGCGAAGAGGAGCGCGCGACGGGCGGCTGGAAGCACATCGTCGGCATTCGCAACTCGGCCGAGCAGATGGAGCGGCTCATCAAAGACCTGCTCGAGGTCAAGCGCATCGAAGCCGGGCAGCTTTTCGTGGAGCGGGACAAGGTGAACGTGGTTCCGCTCATCACCGAAGCCATCGAACTGCTGTCGGGCATCGCAGAAGGAAAAGAAATCACACTGCTATCCGCGGCCCCTGAAGGCTTGCCGGCGCTGTATGCCGATCGCGA
>CBJLQC010000541.1:0-2202 GCA_966424955.1 uncultured bacterium
ACGGCACGTCTTTCGACATGCAGGTGGGCGGCGACCTGGAGCCGACCCCCCTGCCTTGGATCAACGTCGTCGCCAACGAGCAATGCGGATTTCTGGTGTCGGAGATGGGTGCCGGTTATACCTGGGCGGCGAACAGCCGCGAGAATCGCCTGACACCCTGGAGCAACGACCCGGTCGGTGATCCATTCGCTGAGGCGCTGTACCTGCGAGACGAGAAGGATGGCGCGTGGTGGGGCCTGCTGCCCGGTCCGGCGCCGGCCGGCCCGGTCTACGAAGTGGCGCATGGCTGGGGCTACTCGCAGTTCGCGCTCCATGCGCACGGACTGCAGCAGACCACCACGCTGTTCGTACCGCGTTCCGATCCCGTAAAAATCGCGCGGATACGGCTCACCAATACCGGAAAGAAGCCCCGCCGGCTTTCGCTGTTCTCCTATGCGCAGCTCGTGTTGGGTGGTCTGCCCGCGCAGGAACGCAGCGCCGTTGCCACGTCATTGGCCGACGGCGTCATTTACGCGCGCAACGAGCAGCGTGGCGAGTTCGCGGCGCGCGTCGCTTTCGCGAGCGCCCGCCAACATGGAGCCGCGACGCTGGCCGCGACCGGCTCCCGCGCTGCATTCATGGGACGCGAAGGCTCGCTCGCCAATCCGGCCGCGATGCACGAGTCGCAGCTCGGCGCGGAATTCGGCGCCGGGCTGGATCCATGCGCCGCCCTCCAGTTGTCGCTCGACCTCGAGCCGGAAGCCACGTTTGATTGCGCTTTCCTGCTCGGCGAAGCCGCCGATGAATCTGCCGCACACGCATGCCTGGCACGTTACGCGACGCTGGAGACGATCGATGCCGCCTTCGACGAGGTTACCGCCTGGTGGCACGAGCGGTTGACCCGTCTGCAACTGCGCAGTCCCGTACCCGCGCTGGACCTCATGTTCAACGGCTGGCTCGCCTATCAGAATCTGGCGTGCCGCATGTGGGGACGGTCCGCATTCTACCAATCCGGCGGAGCGTTCGGCTTCCGCGACCAGCTGCAGGACTCGTCGGCTTTGGTGTATCTGGATCCCGCGCTCACCCGCGCGCAGATCCTCCTGCATGCCCGGCATCAGTTCGAGGATGGCGATGTGCTGCACTGGTGGCATCCGCCGACCAGCAAGGGCATTCGCACCCGCTTTTCCGACGACTTGCTGTGGCTGCCGCAGGTGACGCAGTTCTACATCGCGCGTACCGGCGACACGGCCATCCTCGATGAGGAGATCGGGTTTGTGACCGCCGACCAGCTCGAGGAAGGCGAAGATGAGCGCTTCGTCTGGCCTCGCTTCACCGAGGTGCAGGCAACCCTTTACGAGCACTGCTGCCGTGCGCTCGACCGGTCGCTGACCAGCGGCGCGCACGGGCTGCCGCTCATGGGCGTCGGTGACTGGAACGACGGCATGAATCGCGTGGGCCGGGAAGGGCGCGGCGAAAGCGTGTGGCTGGGCTTCTTCCTGTTCGACATTCTGAGCGACTGGATCCCGATCTGCGAAGCGCGCGGCGAGCGCGCCCGCGCGCGACGCTATCGCGCCTATCGGCGCGACCTGCATGGCGCGCTGAACGATGCCGGCTGGGATGGCGGGTGGTACCGCCGCGCGTACTACGATAACGGCGCGCCGCTCGGCTCGGCGCAAAGCGATGAATGCCGCATTGATGCGCTGGCCCAGGCCTGGGCCGTGATTTCACGCGCCGCGCCGGAAAAGCGCGCGGCGCAGGCGCTGGCCGCCATGCGAGAGCAGCTGGTCGACGAGGCTGCCGGCATCATCCGCCTGCTGACGCCGGCCTTCGATCACACGCCGAACGATCCAGGCTACATCAAGGGTTACGTGCCGGGCGTGCGCGAGAACGGTGGGCAGTACACGCATGCCGCGCTGTGGGCGGTGCGCGCGCTGGCCGAGCACGGCGAGCATGAAGTGGCGGCCAGGCTGCTCGAGATGATCAGCCCGGTGACGCGTGGCATGAACACCGGGACGTATCAGGGCGAGCCCTACGTCATCGCGGCCGACGTGTATGGCGAACCGCCGCACACGGGACGCGCCGGCTGGACCTGGTATACCGGTTCGGCCGGTTGGATGTACCGTGTCCTGCTGGAATCGATCGTCGGTTTCGAGTTGGTTGGCGGCCATGAAGTTCGGCTGCGGCCGTGTCTGCCCGCGTCCTGGCCGGGCTATACGCTGCGCT
>CBJLQC010000542.1:0-2190 GCA_966424955.1 uncultured bacterium
TCATGAATAGGCACTGGCGTTATATATGTCCAATATCTGGATGCGCCTTATCCATATCTTTAACGTATGAGTGCGAACCAGCCGGAAACACGTCTACTGCGGTACTTCCTGGTGCTCGCCGATGAGCTGCACTTCGGGCGCGCTGCTGCGCGGCTCGGGTTGGCGCAACCGCCACTCAGCCAGCAGATCCGCAAGCTGGAAGCCGAGCTGGGATTCGAGTTGTTCGCGAGATCCAGCCGACGCGTCGAACTGACGCCGGCTGGCAAAGAGTTTCAGCTCCGTGCGATGCAGTTGCTCGAATATCTCGACAGCGCGGTCACCGATGTGCGCCGAATCGCCAGAGGGGAAACCGAGCTGCGGGTTGGATACGTGGCATTGGCGATGGCAACATTCCTGCCGGAGGCAATTCGTGCTTTCCGCCATAAATTCCCGAGCATCAAGCTATGGCTCTCGGAAGCGTCTTCGTCGGAGCTGCTTGAAATGTCGAGGGATCGCCGGCTTGATGTCGCGATCTTAACAGACCCACCGGCGCTGAGCGGGTACATTGAACGAGTTGTTTTACGAGAGCCGCTTGTGCTGGTGTCTTCGCAGAGGGATGCACGAGTTCACGGCAGGAAGCTGGATTGGAGTTCGCTCCCAGGCGATGGTCTGATTTCCTTCCCTCGGAGTCAGGCACCCGCTCTACGTGACCAAATCGAACACATCTGCATCCGTAACGGTCTCAGCCCAACCGTTATGCAGGAAGCGCAGTCGTGGCTGTCGATGCTGTCCATGGTTGCCGTGGGTGGCGGGTTTACGATCGCACCGACGTCCGTGCGGGCGTTTCGCGTTGCAGGACTGGCGTACCGGCGCATTCCGCGGACGGAGACGACGATCAAGCTCGTATTGCGCGAAGATGCGGTGACTGTGACGTCGCGCGCCTTTATCGGTGTGATCCAGGATTTGCATTAGCACTGGAACCTATCGTCGCGGTCCCGCCCTGGATGAGCAGCAGATGACGGACGGGTGGTGTTGGTGCAGTGCCACTTCGTCGAATTCGGTGCCACTTGACTGCCAGTTCTGGAGAGCCAATGGGCCTTGCGATGCTGGGAGAAGAGAGCGGTTTTTGAAGCTACCCACTTCTGCTCGATGGGTGGACCCAAGTTCTGCTCGATGAGGATTTCCCATGATATCTCGGGGGGCGAGGTTTATTTGCCGGTGATGTCTTGAGCGAGACGGGCGCCTGGGTCGCGAGCCGGTATCGTGATTCGTGCGCTCCTGCTGTTTTCATCGCCCGGGAGGTCGCAGGCGAAGGCGCTTTTGTCCCTGCGCCTCTTGGCTGACCGGCAGAGGGTGCTCGAACTGCAGGACACAACCAGCGCACTCTCTTTGGCGCACAGTTACGTAATAAACAGAGATTGACCATTGGCAGGCCATCGGCGCCTAACGGTACTTTTACGCGTCATAATGACAAGTATACTTGACTAACTGACCATTTTACATTACATATTAGCAACACTGATTGACGGAAAAGGACCATGAGACGCGCTGCGACAATCCTCGCGATGGCAACCGCTTTGGTAGCGTGGGCCGCCCCGGCTGCGGCGCAGCAAGCCGACGCTCCGGTGTGCTACGGTGGCGAGATCGGCGAAGGAGCGCGCACACGGCGGGTCATCCTGGTGGCGCACCGGCCCGACTCGGCGACGCTCCACCTGTACGGTCGGCCGGAACGGACGTTCGTGCTGCGTGGCAATGAACAGCTCCAATCCGTGGATGGTGCCGTGACTGGTGAGATTTCAGCTGGGAGTGCGCTCGTGCGCAGGACGTCGGACGCTGAGCCCGGGCGGCTGATGGCGTTGCAGCCGGTCGGGCGATTGGACGTGCTCGGCGAATGGAGCGGCCGGGTGGGACCGGGCGGTGTGATCCGGCTGGTCGTGCGGCTGCAGTCAGGGCCGTGCGGCTCGGTGGTCGGCGTGTTCGACAGCCCGGACCAGGGGCAGCTGGGGCTGCCGCTCACGCGGGTGCGCGCGGTGGGCGACACGCTGGTGCTGGAGGCGTGGTACCTGGGGATCCGGCTCGCGCTACCGTCGGCGGGCAGCGCGACCCGGGTCGCGAGGTTCGAGCAGAACGGCGTCGGGGCCGACGTGACGTTCCAGCGCGGCGGGGAGCTGCGGCGGCCGCAGGAGCCGACGCGACCATTCCCGTACGGCG
>CBJLQC010000543.1:0-2187 GCA_966424955.1 uncultured bacterium
GAGGCCGCCGCTCACCGTGGAGTCCGGGTAGCCGCGCCGCCGTTCCTGCTCCAGAAAACGCTCCGCCTGCTCGACCGCCGCCGCCGCGATGCGCTCCAGCTCCTGCGCGAACAACGCCCGGTAATAGGCGCTGCGCACCTGCAGCTCGATATCGGCCTGCTGCTCCTGCAGATTCAGCCGGGCAGTCTCGCGGAAGATGCGCGCGACATGCATCGCGGCGCCGGTGCGGCCACCGGAAAAGAGCAGCTGCGAGCCGCCAATCGTCGCGGAATACGCGTGCTCCTGGCCGAACGGCAGATTGCCGAACAGCATGCCCAGCCCGCCCAACCCCGCGATCGGCGCCTTGTCTTCCAGGTACCGCAACCGGTCCGCTACCGACGCCGTCGAGTCCGGCTCGAACTTCAGCGAGTCCGGCAGCTCGAACGCGCCGCCCCCAGAAAACTGCGACTCGAAGGTGCGCGTGTAACCCAGGTTCGCGTTGATCTGGGGCAACGCGCCCGCGCGCACGCTGCGCACCTCGGCATCGGCCAGCTCGACCTGGTTCTGCGCCAGCCGGATCTCCTCACTCTGGCTGTACGCGCGCTGCAACGCCTCCGGCAAACTCAGCCGGACGCTATCCGCCGGCGTTTGTGCGGAAAGCGCCGCCGCGCTCGCCAGCAACCACAAAAACAGCAGCAACGATCGTTTCATTTATTCCTCTGCCACGGAGCCAGCGCTCCGCCATTCGTCGATATGCGCGTTCAGTTTCTCCAACATGAACGAGTGGAAGCGCTGCGTTTCGCGCAGCCGCTGGCGGCCATACGCTTCCTCCGCGGGGAGCGCGCCAATGGTTTCATCGAGCACCGTCTGAAACCGCTGGATGCGCTTCACCACGACGTCGAACATCTTCTCCCAGTGATTCTCGGCCAGGCGGTAGAAATCGCGCCGGTCGCCCGTCTTCACTACGCGCTCGATGACGCCGTGTTGCTCGAGCAGCCGCGCATTCGTGCTCGCCGACGTCTTGCTGATCTGCAGCCGCTCCGCCAGCTCGTCGAGCGTGTACGGCCCCTCGTTCAGCAGCAGGAACCCCATGATCAGGCCTGCAATGCGCGGAAAGCCGTCCTGTTCGGCGACAATGCAGAACTTTTCGATGAACCTGTTGACGGGATTCACGGTTGCTCCTCCGGTTGCGAAATCAGTGTGGGAGGCTAGCGTATCCGGTTTGTTCGGTCAAGACCGTACGAAGCAAATCCCGGCCCGGTTTCAGCAAAATCCCGACTTTCGCAAACCACCACCGCACCAGACGTTGCCTGCCGGCGCCCGCCACCCGAGGATGGTGGCGTGCGGACTCTCGGAGGGTGGACCTGATGAGGCGTTGGCTGCTACCGGCTACGGTGATCCTGCTGGGGATGGCGATCGGCATTGGCGCCTTCACTTTTGTGTACGCACGCGGCGCCTCCTACCTGACCAACGATCCGGCCGCGTGCGCCAACTGCCACATCATGCGCGAGCACTACGCGGCCTGGACCAAGTCCAGCCATCGCGCGGTGGCGGTGTGCAACGACTGTCATACGCCGCACAACTATGTCGGCAAGTATTCGACGAAAGCGCTGAACGGGTTCTGGCATTCCTTCTATTTCACGACCGGCGATTTTCCGGATCCGCTGCGTATCACGCCGCGCAATCATGAAGTGACCGAGCACGCGTGCCGGTATTGTCATGCGGAGATCACGGAGATGATCGATCACGGCGCGTCCAGTTCGGGCGAGCCGATCAGTTGTGTGCGTTGTCATCCCAACGTGGGACACTGGGTGAGGTAAATCATGACGAATGGCTCACGCCGCTTCTCCGGGAAGTGGCTGGTGATTGCCGCGGTTGCGGCTGCGCTCGTGACGCTGGGGCTGGCCGCTCTGCTGACCAACATCTTCCAGCGGCAGCAGGAAGCGCGTAATCCGTTCTATCGCGTCGCTACGCTGACCGACTCGACGGTGGATCCGGCGATCTGGGGGAAGAATTTCCCGCTGCAGTACGACGACTACATGAAGACGGTGGACCAGGTGCGCACGCGGTATGGCGGCAGTGAAGCGATGCCGCGCGATCCGACGGCGGCCGACCCGCGGACGCAGGTAGCGCAGTCGCGGCTGGAAGAGGATCCGCCGGCGGCGTGCGAGAGCCAGAAGAACCCGCCGGTGATCTACTCCGAGGACT
>CBJLQC010000544.1:0-2183 GCA_966424955.1 uncultured bacterium
GCCGCTTGCCGTCCGGCGAATAGGCCGGCGTATAGCTCAGCTCGGGGCGTGAGCTGATCACCCGCACGCGGCCGCTGGCCAGGTCCCGCTCGTGCAGCTCGACGCGCGCGCGCTCGTTGCGCACCGCATACGCGATCTTGCGGCCGTCCGGCGACCAGGCCGGCGAATAGATCATCGTCGCCGAGGACACGATGCGCTGGGCATTGGCGCCGTCGTAGTCCACGGCCACCAGCTCGTAACCGGAGCCTGCGCGGCGGATGAACGCGATGCGCGTGGCGGCGCTGCCCGGCTGGTTGGTGATATTCTTGACGATCTCATCCGAAATCTTGTGCACCGCCATCCGGAAGCCGGGCGCATTCGCCGAGGGCAGCGGATAGGTGGCGCTGTGCTTTTTGTTGCCGTAAACGACATCGTGCAAATCCAGCTGCAGCGTGTAACCCGACGCGCTTGGTGACAGCGCGGCCGCGATGAGATACCAGACGTTGAGGCTATTCCATCTGCGGTAGTCGATGCTGCCGGTGGCCAGGGCCGCCGGCACTTCCCCGATCTCGAAGCGATCGCTGTAATCGAGATCCTGCTTGAGGATCTGCGTCACCGTGGCGGCCGCCGAGGCGTGCTCGCCCGCGCTCGCGACCGGCCGCACCGCGACCAGCGGCCGCTTGGCCACGTTGTAGCGGCCGATCAGCTCGACGCCGGTGGGGACGCGCGTCGTGTCCTGCGCGCCGGCGGACGCGCTCATGAGCAACAGCATGGCCGCTGCCAAGGGATAGCCGCGGAGAACGCGGAGAACGCGGATCGCTGTGTCGTGCTTCGGAACGTTCAATGTCTGCATTCTGAATTTCATTTTCTATGGTTGCTTCGTACGAAATGGGTGGTCCTGCGCCGCGGACGCTCCGCGTTCACCGCGTTCTCCGCGGCCACCAAGTACCAGCTAGCGCCCGGGCGGCAGGAACGAAAACGCAACCGGCAAACGATCATTCACCCAGCCTTTGGGCAAGGGACCGAACGCCCCACGCTTGCCCGCCTGCTCGATCGCGCTCACCGCTTCCAGGTCGAAATTGATGTTGCCGGACTTCTGTAGCACGCGAATGCGCCGCACCGATCCATCGCGCATGATCTCGAAACCGACTTTGGCTTCCAGGTTGGGCGCGCCCCCCCAGCGGAAGTAGCGGTTCAGCTGGAGGATGATGTTCTCGAGGTATTCCGGGTACGGGAACTCCTCGCCCTCCATGTGCACGTCGATGCCTTCGCCACCTACCAGCGATTTCGGATCCGGGTTCCGGCCTTTGGCGACGTCGCTCTTGCCGGTACCGGTCGACACCGGCTTCCTGGGCTGCGGCTTGGGCGCCGGCGCGGGCGCCTTCTCCTTGATGGTCGGCTCCTTGGGTGCGTCGGGCCGAACGATGGCCGGCTGCGGCTTGGCCGCCTCCGGCTCCCCCTCGACCTGCGGCGGCGGCGAATACAGATCGACGCGATAGACTTTGTATTCGATGGTTTCGGTAGGCGGACGCAGCGCGGCAACGACTACGCCCACGGCCAGCAGCAGGTGCAGCAGAACCGAGCCGACGATGGCGCCGCCGCCGGGTCTGGTCGCCGTGCGCAGCCGCTCGGCAAACATCAGCGGCCCGCTTCCTCCGGCTCGACCACGAAGCCGACCTGCGCCACATCCAGCCGTTTCATCACCCCGACGACCTCCATGACGCGTCCGTGCGTCGCTGCCGCATCGCCTTTCAGGTACGCGAACTTCTTGCTCTGCTGCCGCATGTATGTGGGGAACAGCCGCTCGAACTCGGCCAGCGACTGTACCCGCACATCACCGATGAAGATCGCGCCGTCGGCGCGCACGGATACGATCACGCCTTCCTGTGATGTGATGGGCGCGGCCGATGCCTTCGGCAGCTGCACTTCCACGCCACCCTGCAGAATGGGCGCGGTGATCATGAAGATGATCAGCAGCACGAACGCGACGTCGATCAGATTGGTCAGGTTGATTTCGGCGTTCGGATCGAGCCGCCGCCGCGAGCGGCGATGCAGCATTAGAGCCTGCCTTCGCGCGCGAGCGCGCCGATGAATTCACTGGCGAATCCCTCCAGCTCGCCACTGAACGCATTCAGACGACTGCTGAAGAAGTTGTAGGCGATCGCCGCCGGAATGGCCGCCACCAGGCCGAACGCCGTGGTGAC
>CBJLQC010000545.1:0-2171 GCA_966424955.1 uncultured bacterium
GCATGTACCCGCGGGCGTACGCTCACGCATCAATCGCACACTGCTCGTTCTGGGCGTGCTGCTGGGCGCACAAATCGTGTGGGGCGCTTTCGTGGCCGGACTCAAGGCCGGCTTCTTCGCCAACACGTTCCCCAGGATGGGCGGCGCCTGGATCCCGGCGACGCTGTTCGATTACCAGCCCGTCCTCAGCAACTTCTTCGCGAATCCCGTCACCGTGCAGTGGACTCACCGCGTGCTCGGTACCCTGCTCGCCGCTGCGGTAGCGCTATACGCGTGGCAGCTGTCGAGAGCGGAGGTGGACCGCGTCACGCGCCGTCACGGTGTGATCCTGCTGGCAGTGGTGGCGATCCAGTATCTGCTCGGCGTGCTGACGCTGATCAACGCCGTGCCCGTCGCGCTGGGCGTGACGCATCAGGCGATGGCGATGATCGTGTTTGGGTTTTGGGTGATCGCGCTCCACCACGCGCGCAACCTGCAGTAGAGCTGGCGGGCCCGCCGGCGCCGGCGCGGATCGCTGGCCGCGCGTCACGGGAAACGAAGCGCGCGGCGGGTAGCGTTAGAATCTTTTTCGAGACGCGCGGGAGGAATGTTCGCGCATTTACCGCCACCCGCGCCACGCTTATTCTCCCGCGACCCGTAGCCAGCGCCCCGCGCCGGTGCCGGCGAACCCGCGCCTTTCTAGTTCCAGATTGCCGGGTCTTCCGGTCCCAGAACCCACACAGAATAGCCCCGCAATTTATACTTCCCGATCAACGCTTCCTTCGCGCGGAAGGAGCGCGCGTCTTCCACGAAGATCCATTCCCACGTCCCGCCGTTCGGGAAATAAGCATACGATGTTTTCTGCACGTCATCCCAGACGAGCTTCGCCTGGTTGCGTTCGATCATCCCCATCGCCCAGGCGTAGCTGAGCACCTGGCTGTAGGAGCGCGCCAGCTCGGGCGTGATGCGATCCTCTTGCGAGGTGTACCAGTGCATGGCGCCGGTGGGCAGCCCGAGCGACAGCTTGCCGGGCGGCACGAACTGCAGGAAATACTTCACGACTTCTTCCGTCCACGGCAGTGCTGCATTCGGTCCCGGTGGCGTGCGCCGCGTGTGCTGCGAGTACGTCATCACCGAGATGAAGTCGCCGGCGTCGGCCAGCGCCTTGAGGTCGTAACCCGCGCGCCAGTTGGCAAACAGCCACTTGTGATAGCGCGTCGGCCCGGGCTGCTCGTCGGGACGGTGCACCACGGCAATGCTGATCTGCTTCCCCGCCCGATGCAGCGCGGTGGCCGCCTCGCGATAGAACGTGGTGAGGTTGTCCTTGTCGTCGATGCTGACGTTCTCGAAGTCGATCTGGATGCCCCAGTAGTCATGGCGCTGCGCCAGCTCGACGAGCGAAGCAATCGTGCGCCGCCGTGCTTCCGGATTGCTGAGCAATGCGTGCAGTGCCGGCTGGTCGAAGCCGGCGTTCACCAGCAGGGGCATGAGCCGCACGTTGTGGCGGGCCGCCAGCGCGCGGACGCGCGGGTCGACGTCGCCCCAGACAATGCCCTGCGCATCTACGAAATAAGCCGAAGGTGCCAGCACGCTGATCTTCCCGATATTGCGCTGCAGGCTCTCATAGCTGTCTTCACGATCGGTGTAATACCAAAGCCGCTCCTGCGCCTGCGCGACGCTCGCGCCGCAGACCAGCAGGACCATCACGATCCGCAACATGCCAAACTCCTGATTTTCAGTCGGTGAGCCGTCGCGGGATAATACGGATTTTCCCGCGCCGTGCATTTTTTTCGCACGCGCGCGTCCGGCCGTATCGCAAAAGTCGTTCTGCCACATAGCTAATCGCGCGACACCAAACAGGCGCCGGACATGCATTACGCAGCGCCGGCTCCCCGGCCAAGCGGGAGAATCTGATGCGGGAAATGGTGCAGCCGATCGAGCTGAACAAGCTGGAGACGCTGCTGAGCAATGTGGAACGGCGCGCGCTGACGGCGACGTCGCTCGAGCAAAGAGCGCGGGTCTATAACCTGGCCGGCGATCTCTGCTTCGATGCGCACCAGCCGGAGCGGGCGCTCCGTTATTACCAGCAAGCGGTGGACGTACA
The DNA here is from genome assembly GCA_966424955.1 of uncultured bacterium. Lineage (GTDB taxonomy): Bacteria > Gemmatimonadota > Gemmatimonadetes > Longimicrobiales > RSA9 > CBJLQC01. The sequence continues at coordinate 2,084 of CBJLQC010000545.1, forward strand.
TATCTCGGCCGACCAGTACGAGCACGCGACGGTGATCTGCAAAAAGCTGGTGGCGCTCACGCCGGAAACGGTCAGCTCGCGCTACACG
>CBJLQC010000546.1:0-2164 GCA_966424955.1 uncultured bacterium
CAGAGCAGGCGTAGCAGCCCCACATTGCCGTTCGCCTTGACCGAATACGCGATCAGCCGGTCGACGGCGGCGAAGGCAGCGTCGAACTCGCGGAAGCGCGACACAATCGATGACTTGCTGTAGACGTAGAGCGGTGTCCCGTGCGCGGCCACCAGCTCCTCGACGTTCACGTCCTCGCAATGCAGCTTTTCGCCACGATAACGAAAGGCCGGCTCCGGCAACGTCAGTACGCTCTCGCCCAAATGGCCTCATGCTGCGCCGCGCCGCCGCACACGGCACACCTGGTGGGTTCCTCCGGCGAACGGAACTCCGCCAGCGGCAGGTTGCGAATGGTCGCTTTGGTTTCGTCCTTGACTTTCGCCTCGCATTCCGCCGAGCCGCACCAGCCGGCATACACGAAGCCGGCATCGGCTTCCACCAGTTCACGCAGCTTCGCGTAATCGGCGATACCGCGGTGCGAATTGGTCTCGCGCCGATCGATGGCGGCCTGGCGGAGCGCGCGCTGAAACTCATCCAGCCGGGTGCGGATGCTGGACAGCGCTGCGGCTTCCTCGAGAATCTCCTTGCGCTGGTGGCCTGGCAGTTCACGGCGCAGCACCACCACGAGCTTCTGATGGGCCACATCCTTGGGGCCGATCTCGACTCGCATCGGCACACCTTTGCGCTCCCACTCGTAGTACTTCGCGCCCGGCTTCATGGTGTCACGGGCGTCGATGTGCACGCGCACCTGATCCTGTTTCAAACGTGCCGCGACCGCGTGCGCTTTTTCGAGGACGAGCGCGCGCTCATCCTCACTGCGATAGATGGGGACGATGACGACCTGCGTGGGTGCCAGCCAGGGCGGCACGACGATGCCGGCGTCATCACCATGGGTCATGACCAGGCCGCCGACCAGGCGCGTGCTCACCCCCCACGAGGTGTTATACGCGTAATCCTCGCCGCCTGCTTCCGTCTGGAACTTCAGATCGAACTGGCGCGCGAAGTTCTGCCCCAGCATGTGCGACGTGCCTGCTTGCAATGCGCGATTGTCCAACATGAGGGCTTCGCAGGAGTAAGTCCGCACGGCGCCGGCAAAACGCTCCGAGTCCGTTTTGCGACCGGTAACGGGAGGCATGCAGATCCAGTCCTCCATGAAGGTCCGATACACGCCCAACATGCGTAGCGTCTCTTCCTCGGCTTCGGCTTCATCCTGGTGGGCGGTGTGGCCTTCCTGCCAGAGAAATTCCGCCGTCCGCAGGAACAGGCGCGTGCGCATCTCCCAGCGCACCACGTTGGCCCACTGGTTGATCAGCAGCGGCAGGTCGCGATAGCTCTGCACCCACTTCGCAAACATGGCGTAGATGATGGTCTCCGAAGTCGGCCGAATGACGAACGGCTCCTCCAGCTCCTTGCCGCCCGCATGCGTGACGACCGCGACCTCCGGCGCGAAGCCCGCCACGTGCTCTTTCTCGCGCTCGATAAAACTCTTCGGGATGAGCAGCGGAAAGTAGGCGTTCTGGTGACCGGTCTCCTTGAACATGTCGTCGAGCGCGCGCTGCATACGCTCCCAGATCGCGTATCCCCAGGGACGGATCACCATGCTGCCACGGGTCGGCGAGTAGTCGGCCAGCTCGGCCCGCAGCACGACTTCGTTGTACCAGGCGGCAAAATCCTGCTTCTGCGATGTAAGCGCTTTATCGTCAGCCATTAGCCTTACCAATTTCGTCCAGCTCTATCTTCCGTTCATCACCGCTGCTCATCTCCTTCAGCACCGCTACACCGGCGGCCACCTCATCGGGTCCGAGCACGATCACGTAGCGGGCGCCGCGCGCGTCCGCATCCTTGAACTGCTTGCCGACCGCGCCACTACGGAAGCTGTAGGAGACCGAGTGACCGCCGTCGCGCAGCCGGCGCGCGATCTGCTTCTGGACAGACCGCTCCTCCTCGGTGACCGCTATGATGTAGTAGTCCACGCACGGCGCGTACGGCGCCAGCAGGCCGCGGTCCGCGAGGAGCTCGCCCAGGACGACGTCGCCCATGCCGAAGCCCAGTGCGGGCAGATCCACGCCGCCCACGTTCTTGAGCAGGTCGTCGTAACGCCCGCCGCCGCAAAGCGCGCGCAGCTCGCCCTGCCGATCGAAGATTTCGAAGACGATGCCCGTGTAGTAGGCCAGGCCGCGCACAA
>CBJLQC010000547.1:0-2153 GCA_966424955.1 uncultured bacterium
TTGGTGATGCGGGCTTCTATGCCGGCCGGATTGCGCAGCGTAAAGAGCTGGACAGGCCGGCCTTCCCATTCGCCAAACGCGGTCGTTATCACATCCTCTTGCGGTTCTTCGGTTTCCCGCGCGCACCCGGCGGAGGCAAGCAGCAGGCACGCGGCAGCGGTAGTCGTGCGGGCAAGTTGGCGCATGTCGTATTGGATTTGATAGAAGTCAGATGAGCAGTCATCTTATGTCATCAGCCCGACCACCGCCACCGCTCCGGCCGGAATGAGTCTCGGTAGTCGCGCCAGCAGGGCCTCCACCATGAGGAAGACATGAGAGCGTCGTTTCGGAAGGCAGGACTCCTCTTTCTGATCGCTGCAGGTTGGCCGGCGGTCGCCACCGGTCAAGGGACCACCCGCCTCGTGATCAACGCCGACCTGGGTGAGCATACGATCAGCCGGCACATCTACGGTCACTTCGCCGAGCACCTGGGCCGCGGCATCTACGATGGTTTCTGGGTCCGCAGCGGCAGCGGCGACTGGCAATTGCGCGACGACGTCATTGCGGCATTGCGTCGCATTCGGATTCCGAATCTCCGCTGGCCGGGCGGCTGTTTCGCGGATTACTACCACTGGCGGGACGGCGTTGGCCCGCGGACCGAGCGTCCGACCATGGTCAACACGCTGTGGGGAGGTGTGACCGAGGACAACAGCTTCGGGACGCACGAGTTCATGGAGCTGGCCCGGCGGCTGGGCGCGGAGCCCTTCATCGTCGGGAACGTGGGCAGCGGAACGGTGGAGGAGATGGCGAAGTGGTGGGAGTATCTGAACCACCCGGGCGGCAGCAGCCTGGCCGAACTGCGCGCGCGCAACGGACAGCGCGAGCCGTTCAACGTGCGGTACTGGGGTATCGGCAACGAGAGCTGGGGGTGCGGCGGCAACATGACCGCGGCCACCTACGCCCAAACGTACCGCCGTTTTGCGGAGTTCATCCGTCCCATCGGGGACATCAAGCCGTTCCGGGTGGCCACCGGCCCCTATGGCGATGGCTACGAGTGGATGGAGGTGCTCATGCGCGAGGCGGGCAGCGCCATCGATGGGGTGGACCTGCATCAATACACGCTCGTGGGCGACTGGCAGAAGAAGGGGTCAGCGACCGAGTTCGGGGAGCGGGAATGGTTCGTGGCGATGCAGCGCGCGCTGCGGATGGATGAGATGCTCACGCGGCAGTCGACCATCATGGACCGGTACGATCCGGAGCGGCGGGTTGCCCTGATCGTGGGTGAGTGGGGGATGTGGCACGATCCCGAGCCGGGCTCGCAGCCCGGCTTTCTATACCAGCAAAACACGTTGCGCGATGCACTGGTCGCCGGCGTGCAGCTCAACATCTTCAACCGGCACGCCGCGCGCGTGCGCATGGCGAATATCGCGCAAACCGTGAACGTGTTGCAGGCGATGGTGCTGACCAAGGGCGATCAGCTGATCCTGACGCCGACCTACCACGTTTTCGATCTGTACCAGGCGCATCACGATGCGACGTTGCTGCCGGTGTGGGAGCGCAGCGAGCGCTATCGCTTGCAGGCCGATTCGATTCCCGCCATCAACGTCTCGGCCTCGCGAGATCGCGACGGCCACATCACCGTCACGCTGGTCAATCTCGACCCGCAGCGCGCGCGCACGGTGCAGGCCGAGGTGCGGGGGCAGAAAGTGTCCGGCGTGACCGGGCGAATTCTCACCGGCGGGACCATGAACGCACACAATACTTTCGAGCGTCCGGATGCTGTCCAACCGGCCGAGTTTCGGAACGCGCGCCTCGCGGGCAACGTGCTCCGTATCGAGCTGCCGGCCAGGTCCGTCGTCGCGCTGCAATTGAGGTGAACGTGATCGACTATGCCCGGCTCGAGGTATGGTTCCTGACCGGCAGCCAGCATTTGTACGGAGCGGAAACGCTGGCACAGGTAGAGCGCGACGCCCTGGACATCGTTCGGGATCTGAATGATGGTGCGGCCCTGCCACTGCGCGTGGTGAGCAAGCCGGTGCTCACGACCGGCGAGGAGATCGGCAGGCTGCTGCAGGAAGCGGAGTCAGCGCCGTCGTGTGTCGGGGTGATCGCGTGGATGCATACCTTCAGCCCGGCGCGGATGTGGATCGCCGGGTTGCAGCGCCTGCACAAGC
>CBJLQC010000548.1:0-2153 GCA_966424955.1 uncultured bacterium
ATCGAGGTGGCGATCCGGGCCTACGATCCGTGCCTGTCCTGCGCCACGCACGCCGACGCACTCAGCATCAAAGCTGCCGCCATCACTATGCTAAGCATTACTGCCTCTGCTCCGCGTCGCGGATCTGCCGCTCCACCACGGCCAGCTGGAAGAGCAGCTTCTCCAGCTCGGTCTCGTAAGCTTCCACGCGCATGCTGCCCTTCTTCTCCTTGTGCGCCACGATCCGCTGCTGCAACAGCGCGCGCTCGGCATAAAGACGCTGCACGACCGGATCGGAGGCCTTACTGCTCGGACTGCGCAGCAGAAACGCCTCCGCGCCCGCGCCGGTCACCGTGGCCTGCTCGGTGGCCATGCGGTTGTTCTGCTGGTAGAACCGCGCGACCTCGCGCTTGCTGTAGTCGAAGGCTTCGGCCAGCGACACCGCGCCGTCCTTGTTCACGTCGGCGACGTCTTCGCTCAACGCCTTCGCGAAATGCGAGGCAAAGACGACTTCTTCGTTCTGCCCGCCCGACTTCGTCGCCGTGATGATGACGCGCCCCGCGCCGTTGAGCGGCGTGATGAACGCGCCGCTCGAGCTGGTCGCCACGACCACCGCCACGTCGCGCTTCGCAAGCGGCTCCAGCGCCTGCGCCAGCTCGAACGCCGTGATGTCCGGACCCGGAACGTTGAACCGCGCCTCGCCACCCTGCGCACTGCCATGCCCGACCAGCACCACGAGCACCTGGTCACCCGCCTTGCTGGCACGCGCCAGCTTCTGCAGAGCTTGGATGATCGCGCCCTTGTCCGAACGCGGCGACGACTTCTCCGTCAGCACACTGACTGAAGCCCCGAACCGCTTACTCAACGCTTCGCGCATAACCCCGACATCGCGCTCGAACTGCTGCGCCAACCGCGCCTCCCCCGAAACGCCACTAACGATCAAAGCGTGGGTACTCTGCGCAAACGCCGACGAAGCCCCCGCGATCCCGATCCCGAGGACGAGCCCGGGCCCGATTATCCGGGCCCGCGCCCATAGCCCCCGACCGATCCCGAGAAACCTCATACGAGCCCCTTCCGCCGCCTCCACAACCACTCGAAACACGCCAGCACCAGCAGCGCGATGAAAACAAACGGCATATCCCAAAGCTCCTTCTGCTCACGCACCGTCTCACCACGCCCCAGCACCGCAATGTCATCGGCGATGGAAGCAATGTTCGCAGCCGTGTAGAACCGCCCATCCGTTTCATCGGCGATGCGCTGGAGCGTGGACGCGCGCATCTGCGGATCGAAATACTCGAGATCCGCGCTGCTGGCCTGCACGTAGCTGTGGCCGCGGCCAACCACCTGGTCACCACGCCGCGCTTCAATTTCGATCTCGTGCAATCCCGGCTCGCGCAGGGTGGGCGACGCCGTAAACTCACCCTCCGTCCGTCCTGACCACGCAGCCGGCACTTCGATCTCCGCGCCGCTGGGGCTGCGCAGCCGCGCGGTGACCTGCGCGTCATTCACACCCGCAAACGCCGTGTCCTCGACGATCGCGGCGATGTTGACCGGCTGCTGCACGCGGGCGATCGGCGGCGCGTTCACGCGCACCGGCTCGGCGGCATCCTGCACCAGGTAGCGCAGCAGCTGGCGCCAGAAGGTTTCGTGCGTCTGGTCATCCACCGCGATGTCGTTGTGCATCTGCCAGAGCCAGGAGTCCTGCGCCGTAAACGCCAGCGCTACGCCGCGCCCGTAGCGTTGGTGCGCCAATACCGTCGCGCCGGCGGGATTGGCCAGCAGTGCCGTCGCGCCGCTCTTGAGTGCGCCCACGGTGTTGGCTGTGCTCAGCTCGGGCAGTGTCTGCCAGCGCGTCGAGGATGCCTGCTCGGTGCTCGCCAGTCTGGTGATCGGGTGCGTGCTGCCCGCGCGCGTCGGGCGCACCTGCATGGGAATGAACTTGCGCGCGCCGCCGCCTCGCTCCAGCTCGACGGGAAGCACTTCGGCGACCGGCGTGCCGGCCCAGCCGCCTTCCGAGAAGGAGTTGGGGCCGCCCGTCATCATGAGCCCGCCGCCGCGCCGGCTCACGAACTCCGCGATCATCTGCAGCTGCTCGTGCGTGAAGAAGCTCGCTTCGATGTTGCCGAGAATCAGCGCGCGGTAGCTGAACAGCTCGGCCCGCGACTTGGGGAAGC
>CBJLQC010000549.1:0-2143 GCA_966424955.1 uncultured bacterium
CCAAGGCCTACGCGTATTACATCACGGTCAACTACCGTGAGAGCTACGGCATGCACGCGTCGAACGGCATCTTGTTCAACCACGAATCACCGCGCCGCGGCGAGACGTTTGTCACGCGCAAGGTTACCCGCGCGGCGGCCCGCATCAAATACGGGCTGCAGGACAAGCTTTACCTCGGCAACCTGGAGGCGGCGCGCGACTGGGGCTTTGCCGGTGACTATGTCGAAGCCATGTGGCTCATGCTCCAGCAGAGCACACCCGATGACTACGTCATTGCCACGGGCGAGGCGCATTCGGTTCGCGATCTGGTCGAGGCAGCGTTCGGGCTGGTCGGTATCGACTGGCGTAACCATGTCGTGCTCGATGAGCGCTATCTCCGCCCCGCGGAAGTCGACAATCTGCGCGGCGATGCGAGCAAGGCGGCCCGCATCCTGGGTTGGCGCCCGCGCGTCTCATTCGGCGAGCTGATCCGCATGATGGTCGAGAGCGATCTGCAACTGGCTGCCCAGGAGAAGACGCTGGCGGATGCCGGGCACGTGATCCCGTTGCGCGGCGCAGCCGCGCGATGAAGTCGGACGCGCCGATCTTCGTTGCCGGGCACCGCGGACTCGCCGGCTCGGCGATCGTACGCAAGCTGCAGGACCGCGGTTTCGGTAATCTGCTGCTGCGCACGCGCGGCGAGCTGGACCTCACGGACCGCGCGGCCGTGGATGCTTTCTTCCGGCAGGCACGGCCGGACTACGTGTTCGTTGCCGCAGCCAAAGTCGGCGGCATTCTCGCCAATGATACGTATCCCGCCGACTTCATCCGCGATAATCTGGCAATCGCGCTGAACGTGATCGACGCGGCGCAGCTGCATGGTGTGCGGAAACTGCTTTTCCTGAGCAGCTCGTGTGTCTATCCCAAACACGCGCCACAGCCCATGCGCGAGGAGTATCTGCTGACCGGCCCGCTCGAGCCGACCAACGAGCCATACGCGATTGCCAAGATCGCGGGAATGAAGCTGTGCGAATCGTACCACCGGCAGTTCGGCTCGCGCTTCTTCAGTGTGCTGCCGACCAACCTGTACGGACCGCACGATAATTTCGATCTCGCGACCAGCCACGTGCTTCCCGCTCTGCTACGCAAGTTCCACGAGGCCAAGGCCGGGGGCGCGGATCATGTGGTGTTGTGGGGCAGTGGCCGGCCACGCCGCGAGTTCATGCACGTAGACGACCTCGCCGATGCGTGTGTATTCCTCATGGAGAATTATGAGGAAAGCGCACCGGTGAATATCGGCGTGGGCGAAGACCTGACGATTGCAGAGTTGGCTGGACTGATCGCTGACGTAGTCGGTTTCGAAGGAGAAATCCGCTATGACGCGACGAAGCCCGACGGAACCCCGCAGAAGCTCCTCGATGTAAGTCGCGTGGCCCGCTTGGGATGGTCGGCGCGGATCCCCCTGCGCACCGGCATCACGGAAACCTATCGTTGGTACCGGGAAAGCGTGCTCGTCAACGCCTGAGCGTACGCGCGCGCACGAGCCCCACCCACCACGTGCGCCCGCACGTGCTTGAATCTCCCTACCCGCCCCCCTACATTCCATCTTCTTGTCATATTTGCCGTTATACCGCTAGGAAGCCATGCTCGTCGTCATGAGCCACAGCGCGCAGGATGAGGACATCCAGCGCGTCATAAGCACAATCGAAGAAATGGGTTATCAGGCGCGTCCGATCCCGGGCGCGCAGCGCACGGCGATTGGCCTGGTGGGCAACGACGGCCGTGTCGACAGCACGGTGCTGGAAAGCCTGCCCAACGTGCTGCAGGTCATTCACGTCAGCCAGCCCTACAAGCAGGTCTCCCGTGAATGGAAAGCCGACAACACCATCGTCGAGCTGCCGAATGGCACGCGGATCGGCAGCAGCGCGGTTGTCCTCATGGCCGGACCCTGCTCGGTCGAATCGGAAAAGCAGATCCTGGCGACCGCGCATCACGTGAAGCAGTCTGGTGCCACCGTCCTGCGCGGCGGCGCCTTCAAGCCGCGCACCTCGCCCTACGCGTTCCAGGGGCTCGGCGTGAAGGGATTGCAGCTGCTCGCGAAAGCACGCGCCGAAACCGGTCTGGCCATTGTCACGGAAGCGCTCGAGCCCGGCACGGTCGAAGC
>CBJLQC010000550.1:0-2143 GCA_966424955.1 uncultured bacterium
CGTCGCGTGAACCAATACGCCGTCGAGCTGATCTCCGGACCGGTCATCAGTCATCGCGCCGAGCTGATCCGCCGTATCGAGGCCGACTCGCTCTACGGTTATGTCGTGGTGCCTGCCGACGTGCGCGATTCGTCGCGCGTGCATTTCCGTTCCACGCGCGTCGGCGATCCGGGCGTGCTGCGCGACGTGCGCATGGCCGCGACCGAAGCGGTGCTCATGGATCGCCTCGAGCACGCCGGCCTGAACATGGGCAACGTCGCCACCCTGGTGCGCCCGGTCGGGGTCGACGAGGGGCGCGTCGATGAGCGCGGCGAGGAGGCCGGCAGCGGGCAGGCCAGCTTCATGATCGCGTACCTGGTCGCGTTTGCGATCTACATGATGATCGCCATGTACGGCACCGGGGTCACGCGCAGCGTCCTCGAGGAAAAGAACAACCGAATCGCCGAAGTGCTGGTCAGTTCCATGCGCGCCACGCATCTCATGGCCGGCAAGGTGCTGGGCGTCGGTTCGGCCGTCCTGCTGCAGGTCATCATCTGGATCGCGTTGATCGCCCTCGCCGTCACGCAATCCGACTTCCTCGCGCAGCAGTTCAACTTCGACCCGGCTGCGCTCAAGGCGGTGACGGCCCAGCCGGCGACGACGGCCTTCCTGGTCGCCTATTTCGTGCTCGGCTTCCTCCTGTTCGCCGCCCTCTTCGCAGCGCTGGGCGCCGCGGTAACCAGCGATCAGGAAGCTCAGTCCTTCCAGATGCTGCTGATGGTCCCGCTGTTTGTGCCGCTCCTGTTCCTGCTGCAGCTCACGACGCGGCCGCTCGAGCCGCTCGCGCGCACGCTCGGCCTCATACCTTTCACGGCCCCGGTGGCAATGCCCATGCGCATGGCCTCGGCCCGCATACCGTTATCCGAGATCGCCCTCTCGCTTGCCCTGCTGGTGGTCGCGCTGGCCGCGGTCGCCTGGGCCGCGGGCAAGATCTACCGCATCGGCATCCTGTCCACCGGCCGGCGCCCCACGCTGTCCGAACTGGCGCGCTGGGTACGCACCGGCTGAGCGCGCCCGCGCCGCCAGGAAGCGCGCCGACGTCCTAAGTTCGCTTCCGGCCACAGCATCCGTCATTCGACGCGACAATGTCCCGGAACGGGACAATACAATCATCCCACATCAGACCAAAAGTACGCCTCCGGCGGGCGCGCTCCGCCCGGCTTATAGCTGCATGTCATTGTCGTATCGGATGTTAGGGGAACAGCGCGGTGGGGGTACGCGCATTGCCGAACGCATGCACTGCGACCCCTGGCTGTAAAAAAACGGCCCTTTCGAGGATCCCAGAACCTCAATTCGGAATGTCCCAACGATGGGATGGAGCGAACTGTTGAGCCCTTTGCTTGAATTGGCACGCACCAACGTTGCGATGGCGGTTCTCATCGTATCGACGATAGCCATGTTCGCGGTAGCGATCGCGTTCATGGTGGCGGCGTCGTTTCTGCGTCGTGCGAATAACCGGAAAGCCGCCGAGTGGGCGCGCTTCGAGGTGAATTGGAGCGTTGCCGTCGAATACATCGCACGCGGCCTGGCCGGTCCGGAGACACTGCAGGAGAATGTCCCGGCCGAGCATCGACTGACGCTGCTGGACTATCTCTACAAATCTTCTCTCAACGAATCGCGGCCCGAGCGCAAGCAGCTGTACGCGACACTGGCCCAGCCGCATCTGCCGCACCTGGTGGACCGGGTGCGCCAGGGCGACATGTGGCAGCGCGCACGCGCGCTGCGCACGCTCGCCGAGCTGGGCGGCCGCGAGCAGGGCGCGCTGATCGTCGAGGCACTGGACGATCCTTCCGCGCATGTCGCGATGACCGCCGCGCGCGCGTACTCGCGCCTGCGCGTGGGACCGATCGAGCCGCTGCTCAGCCGAATCGAACGCTACCAGACGTGGGACCGCCGCCTGCTGCGGCTGACCATGACGTCACTGGGACCGGATGTCGCTCCCGCGCTGCACGCGCGCTTCGCCGACATACTCCAGCCTGTCTCTACCCGGATTGTTTGTGGCGATGCACTCGCCAGCCTGAAGTACCCGGGCGCGAACGACACGGCGCTGGAAATCCTGACCACGGAAACCGACGTCGACCTGCAGGCCGCCGCGTTGCGCGTC
>CBJLQC010000551.1:0-2128 GCA_966424955.1 uncultured bacterium
ACAGCTTGAGATTGACGGAGCCGTCGGTGCGCGCCTCGGGCTCGATGCGCGCCGGAAAATCGGCCAGGTGCGCCGCCACGAAAGCATCGACACCGCTGGCGAGCGTGAAGAAGATGGTGTAGGTGATCCAGTCCTGCATGTGCCGCTCGCGCGAATCGACCAGCGCGCGGCCGGAAGCCAGCACCTGCGCCGTGTCCAGCTTCGCAGCCAGGCCGACCGTGTCATTCAGTGCGACCAACGAGTCGCGCAGCACGGTCCGGCGGATTTCGAGGCGATCTTCCGCGCGGTGCAGCTTGTCGCGCGTCTTCCAGAGCATGTAGTAGCTAGTGCCCTGCATCGCCGCGAAGAGGGCACCGCGGCCATAGGCGCCGACGCTGAACTGGCCCCAGCCCGGGATGATCAGCGAGCGCAGCAGCGCTTTGCCCGCCGAGTACCGCTGCAGCGTATCGGCAGCCGCGCTATCGCGGACGGCGAGCGTGTCCTGCGCGAGGGCGGGCCGCACCGCGGCGAGCAGGAGTACCACAAGCAACAGACGTTTCATCATCCCCTGTTTCCGGCGACCGCGACGCGCAGCGCGCCGGGTCGCGTCTCGACCTGCAGCCAGCGAGCGCCGGCCGGCTCGCGCAACTCGCCATCCAGCTGGAAGAAGAGTGGCGCGTTGCCGGTCGCGTCGAACCGCATCGTCGCAAAGCTGCGCATAGTTACCGCCGCATGCCGCTCGTGGGTTCCCCGCAGCACGAGCCCCACGAGGAACGGCACCAGCCACAGCGGAATCTCCCGCACGACACACAACTCGAGCTGGGCGTCATCCGGCCGAGCCTGTGGTGTCAGATAAAAGCCGCCGCCCTGGCAGATGCCGTTGCCGATGGCCAGCATCATGACGCTGCGCTCGATCACCTCGGCCGGAAGTGTAGCACGCACGGTCACCGGCCGATACACGCCAAGCCCACGCATCAGGCCGATCAGGTACTTGACCGGGCCCGGCATCCGCGGCAGCCGCTGGATCTGGCGCACGACTTCCACATCGATCCCGGTGCCCATGCCGTTGACGAAGTATTCCGCGCCGCCCTGCCATTGCACGAAGCCGGCATCGAAAGCGCGGAATGCTGGTTGCGCGATGACATCGTACGCACCCGCACGGGTACGCGCGCCGGGGATGAGCTTCGCGAAGTCATTGCCGGTGCCGAGCGGTATGACGGCGAGCGGGATGGGCTGGCCACTGGAAAGCAGGCCGTTGGCGACGTCGTGGATCGTCCCGTCACCGCCGGCCGCGACAATGAGGGTTGCGCCTTGCGCGGCAGCTTGTGCGGACAGCTCACGCGCATGGCCGGCCGCCTGCGTCACGTGCAGGATGATGCCGACGCCGCGCCTGGCCAGCTCGCGCTCGATCTCACCACGCAAGCGGCCCGCGCGACCGCCACCAGATTTCGGGTTGAGGATCACGTGGACCGTCTGCGTCGGCATTTCGGGATGCTAGCTTTTTCCACGGGCGCGCGTCAATCTACCCGCGCATGCAGCCTGGAAAAGAACGAAAACTCGTAACCGTCGCGCTGGTCGCCGGGATGTTTCTCGCAGCGCTGGAAGCAACCGCGGTTGCGACCGCCATGCCCACAGCGGTAGCCGAGCTGGGCGGCGTCGCACGGTACAGCTGGGCCTTCTCCGCTTATCTGCTGACGTCCACCACCACGGTGCCGCTCTTCGGCAAGCTGGCCGACCTGCACGGCCGCCTCAAGATCTATCACGTATCGCTCGTCATCTTCCTGCTGGGTTCCGCGCTGTGCGGCGCGGCGCGCACTTTCGAGCAGCTCGTGCTGTTCCGCGCGCTGCAGGGTATCGGCGCAGGCGGCGTCATGCCGATCTCGGTTACCCTGGTCGGCGACATTTTCACGCTGGAAGAGCGCGGCCGCATGCAGGGCGTCTTTTCCGGCGTGTGGGGCATCGCCAGCCTCATCGGTCCGATCGTGGGCGGCATCGTCACCGATCTGCTCTCCTGGCGCTGGATCTTCTATTTCACGATTCCGTTCGGCGTCGTCTCCGCCGTCATGCTCCAGCTTTTCCTGCGCGAGCCGCAGACTCGCAAGGAGCACAAGCTCGATGTGCTGGGCACGCTGATTCTGACATCCGCCGT
>CBJLQC010000552.1:0-2113 GCA_966424955.1 uncultured bacterium
GGCGCCATGAATTGCACCACTTTGCCCTGCGGCTTGAATTCGTCCGCGATGCGGTTCACGAGATTGAGTTCCGTGCCGACCAGCCAGCGGCTGCCCGGCGCGCTCGCCGCCACAGTCCTGATGATGTAATCGGTCGAACCGACATAGTCCGAGAGCTTGCAGACCTCGAAGTTGCACTCGGGATGGCTCACTACCATGCCGCCCGGGTGCTGCTGGCGCCAGCGCAGAATATGCTGCGCCTGGAACATCTGGTGCACCGAGCAATGGCCCTTCCACAGCAGGATCTTGGCCATCTTGATCTGCTGCGGCGTGAGCCCGCCCAGCTCCTCGTCGGGATCCCAGACCAGCATCTCCGAGAGGGGAATACCCATGAGATAACCCGTCCAGCGTCCGAGGTGCTGATCGGGGAAGAACAGGATTTTTTCCCGGCGCGCGAAGCTCCAGTCGAGGATCTGCCGCGCGTTGCTCGACGTGCAGACGATACCGCCATGCTCGCCGCAGAACGCTTTCAGGTCCGCGGCGCTGTTGATGTAGGTGACGGGCGTTACGTGCTGGTCGGGATCGAGCACCTGCCGCAGTTCGCGCCATGCGCGCTCGACCTTGGAGAGGTTCGCCATGTCGGCCATCGAGCAACCGGCGTTCATGTCGGGCAGGATCGCTGTCTGCTCCGGCTTGGACAGGATGTCCGCGACTTCCGCCATGAAGTGGACGCCGCAAAACACGATGTACTGCGCATCGGTTTGCGCGGCAAGCTTCGAGAGCTTGAGCGAATCGCCGGTGAGATCGGCGTGCTTGTAAACGTCGGCGCGCTGATAGTGATGCCCCAGAATGACCGCGCGTTTTCCGAGCGCCTCGCGAGCGGCCAGAATGCGCCCCTCGCAGGCTTCGTCGGCGAGCGGCTTGAAGCGGTCGAACTGGATGGTGCTCACTTCCATCGCGGTTACCCCGAAAAAGTGAAGCCGCTGACATTAGCACAATGTGGCGAAAAATCCAGCCCGAGGGTCAAAGCGCATTGGCTAGCGGCGCCTCGGGCGTATCGCCTTTATGGGGACGATCCGCGCAAAATCAAGCGGCGCTCGCGCAGGCTTCTACATCGTGGACTTTGGCGCCATGTCGCGCGGCAGCCGCTGCGGCAATTCGCGGATCGCCTCCGCGTTGCTCCACGAGAACACCTTGTCCGCCGCCGCCTGCCACGGCAGCCATTCATACCGCAGGTGCTCGCGGGGCGCGAGAACGATCGGCTCGGGCTGCGGCACGGTGAGGCCGAACACGTGCTCGGTGTTGTGCGTGACGCCCGGCGCGTAGCGGCTGCGCCAGCGCCGGTAGATTTCATAGCGGTTCTGCTTGCCCCAGTCGGTCAGGAGAAACCGGCTTGCCTCGAGCCCGGTTTCTTCGCGTGTCTCGCGCACGGCGGTTTCGACGAGCGTCTCGCCGCCGTGCTGGCTGCCGGTCACCGATTGCCAGAAGCCGGGCCGGTCGGCGCGCTCGAGCAGCAGCACCTCCAGCGCTTGCGTGTGAATCAGCACCAGTACCGAAACGGGGATCTTGTACGGGCCGGCGCTCATGCGGAAAAGGCCGGCAGGTCGCCCGCCTCGTCGATCAGCACGATGAAGACATTGCCGCGCGATTTCCAGTATTCCGCCGCAGTGCCGAGAATCTCGAGCGCGGTGGCATACGCCGGCGGATCGGCTGTGGCAAACCGCCGTGCCTGCTCGAAATGCAGCACGTAACCGCGCGCCGGCGCCCAGGAAAAATCCTGGATGCTGTCGGCGAACGCGTCCCAGTTGTGGCCAAACGTGCCGGGGAGTCCGAGGTCTGCTGCGCAGGCTTCGAGAAACGCGCGCTTGCCGGTAACGTTCCGCAGATCCACCTTCAGGCACGAAATGCCGACGCGCCGCGCCGCCTGCTCGAGTGACGTAAGCTCGTGCGGCGTGCGGTAAAGGCCCGAGCGCTGCGGCTCGAATGCGGACAGGAAAGCGGCGGTCACGGCGTGATGCGCCTGAAGCTGCGATAGTGATCGTCGGTATAGTAGCGTTCGCCGCCCTCACCGACCACGATGCGCCGCGCCCCGCGATGATTCAGCCCTGGCGTCGGTACCGTGTATTCGCGGTAG
>CBJLQC010000553.1:0-2105 GCA_966424955.1 uncultured bacterium
CGCGACGAGCTCCAGGCGCGGGTTCGGCCGGTACGCACGCCCCGCCTTGGCCGCCGGCTGGCCGTCGCGCAGCACGACGTCAGCGGTAAAGTCGTAGCTGTCCTTGAACAGGCTGGAACCTACGCCGTAGGAATCAACCGGCACGTGATGATCCGCGAACAGCCGGATCTTCTCGACGTCGAAGCCTCCGGAAACCACGATCTTCACGTCCGGAAACCCCGCGTCATCCAGGGCAGCGCGCACGTTGCGCACCAGCTGTGGATTCACGCCGGTCGGCTTGAAGCGGCCCATCTGCGGCATGATCGACTGGTCGACCATCGTCTCCGACGTGTCCAGGCGCACGCCGTAAAGGCGATCCCCCAGCGCGCGCGCGACAGCGAGCGCGGTTTTCACCGAGTCGTTCTCGAAATCGACCAGCGGGATCACGTTGACGTCGCGGACGGTGCGTATGAAGGCTCGGGCCGCAGCTACGGTATCGCCGCCGAACGCCGCGATCAGGCCATGCGGGACGGTGCCCACGCCGCTCGAGCCCCACCAGGATGCCTGCGCATCCGTGGACACGCCGATGGCGCCCGCAATGTGCGCCGCGTAGCCATCGCCTGTCTGGACCAGCCAGTGGTCGTGGCGGGCCGGAAAGAACATGACCGGCTTGGGCCAGGCTGCTTCCACCACGCGCCGTGTATTGGTGGCGACCTTGGTTCGGCGCGACAGCACGCCCAGGAACAGCGTCTCGAGATGCGCGAACGCCGCATATGGACCGGTGATCAACATCGAGGTTTCCCACGGCTCGACCAGGTCGCCGTCGCGGAGCGCCAGCACCTCGATATCCTCCCAGCGGTAACCCTGCGTCAGGCACAACCGGAGAATGGCAATCGCTTCATCCACCCCACCGAGATAGGCCCGCTTCTTCTGGAATACCTGCATGGCCACCGTGTGGCCGTGCCCCTCCGCCTGCAGCACGTCACGGGTGTAGAGGAAATACTTATCCGAATAGTATCCGTCGCGCATCTTGTCGACGGGTAGCTGGAAGATCGCGGGGTCGAGGCGCTCCGGTTTGCGCAGCGGTGGGGGCGGGCCGTTCGCTTTGTCGCTCATGTCTTAGCAGATTAACCTGCATGCGCCACTTTGCCAAAGGGGGAGCACTGCGGTTGCCACTGGCGTTGGTAATGCTGTTGTGCAGCGCGCCCGCGCTCTCCGCGCAACGCTTGTCGTCCTATGGCGTCGGCATCGGCGCGGCATTGCAGGAGGATGCGCGTGCCACAGTCGCGTTCGCCGTCTCGGCCGGCGTGCAATGGTATGTGCCGTGGCTGACCATCCTGCAGCGCTCGCTGGCCGAACTGGATGCCGACTCGGCGGGCGGCACCGTGCACGACGTCTCACTGGCGCTGCTCCCGCTCTGGCAGCCGCTGCATGGCCGCGTCGCGCTGGGCGTCGGTGCATCTTTGCATGATGTTCGGCGCGACTTCGCGCATGCGCCCGATGACCGCCGCACGCGCGTCGCGCTCACTGGCGTGGCCGGCCTGCGCCTGCCCCTGGCCGGAGAAGGTGTCCTGGTCGAGCTGCTGGCCCGCGCCGATGCCCTCGACCCGGAGCCGCAGCTCAGCGGCCTGTTTGGCGTGCGCATCCGGCCGGGCTTGCCGAACACACTCCAGGTGGGCGAGCCCGCGACGCCCGCGCGCGTTGCGGCGCGCGCCGTCTGGAACGATGTGCTCATGCAGTTGATCCTGTTGCAGCAGGAGCTCGAATCATTCACGCGCATCCGCGAGATCGAGACCGGCATCGAGCTGGAGTTCGATCAGCGTCATGTGACGCTGTATGATGACATCGCGCGTGCGGCGCGCGTGCTCGCGGCTGCCGAACCTCCAGTCATGGTCACGATCTTCGCGCCTAACGCCGGCCGCGCCGGCGCGGCCGCCACAGCGGGCTCGTTTCCGGCCGAGCGCCTGCGCCTGCAACGCGACACGCGCGTCTACCTGCGCGTGGAGCATTAGCGGTCAGCCGCTTTGCGCGACGCTCACGCCGGTCAGAATCACGGTAGCTCCCGCGAGCTGCGCCGGAGTCGGCGCATCGCCCAGCAACACCCACGCGGTGAGCAGCGCAATGAC
>CBJLQC010000554.1:0-2092 GCA_966424955.1 uncultured bacterium
CCTGCGCGTCGGTGGCCGCGTTGTGAATGCATTTGTGCAGCAGCGGCTCGGGATCGAAGTCTTCCGGGTGGGTCTCGAGCCGCTTGCCGGGCGGCGACATGACTTCCTGTACGCCGTCGATGAGATAGAGCAGCTGCCTGGCCGAATACGCGATGCGGTTGAGCGGCTCCTGGCCACGCTCTTCGATGGTGCCGAAGATGCCGTCGCTGAGCAGCTCCTGGTAGCCGAGGATGGCAGCGATCGGAGTGCGCATCTCGTGGGCGAGCACGCCGAGCATTTCGGTGAATCTTTCGTTCACGTCGCGTTTCCGTCTCGCGGGTAACCCTGCTGCCTGAGCAACCTGCTCAATCTGACGAATTCAGGGGCGGCCAGTTCTTCGGGCCGGCTGGTGAGCGGCCGGCCGAGTTGCGTGGCCAGGTGTTCGACCACGTCGGGGGTCAGCGCGTAATCTTCACTGCTGCGCAGGATCTTCTGGAGCTGTTTGCGACGCATGCCGAATGCGTTACGGGTCAGCGTCCGCAGGTCCTGCTCCTCGGCGGCCGTCATTTCGAAAGGGCGACGCGGCACAATCCGCACCACCGCGGAATCCACGTTCGGCGCGGGGCGGAATGCGCCGCGCGGGACCACCATTAATCGCTCCACCTGCGCCACCGCTTGTATGCCGACGCTGAGCGCGCCGAAGTCCCTGCCGCCCGGCAGGGCGACAATGCGGTCGGCCACCTCCTTTTGCACCATGGCCACGATGAGCGCGGGCCGGCTGTCCCGCTCGAGCAGATGAAAGAGCAGTGGGCTCGTGATGTTGTACGGGATGTTACCGACGATTTTGGCGGTTTCGACGTTGCGCGTGATTTCGGCGAGCGGCACCGCCAGCACGTCCTGGTGCACGAGGTGGAAACTGGGCACACCGGCGTAGCGGTCGCGCAGCGCCGCAGCCAGCTGATCGTCCAGCTCGATGGCCGTGAAGCGCGCGACGCTGGCCACCATGTGCTGGGTGAGCGCGCCGGTGCCCGGCCCGATCTCGATCACTTCGTCGTCGTCATGGAGATCGAGCGCGGCGACGATTTTCTTCTGATAGTTGGTATCGACGAGGAAGTTTTGGCCGAGCGACTTCTTCGCGCGGACGCGGTCGTTCATCCGCGTACGAGGACGGCGGTGCGGTCGTCGGGCGGGATATTCAGCTCGGCGCGGTCGGCGGCGCGGAAGATCTTGTCGAGAATCTTCTGGACCGGCAGCTCGCGGTGCTCCACGAGCGCGCTCAGGAGATTGCGCTCGCCGTTCGTGCTGCTGCGCGAGCAGAAAGCGTCCGACAGGCCGTCGGTGAACAGTGCCAGCATGTCCTGGCCGCGCCGCCATGCCATCACGTCCTCGGCGTAATCCTCGAATTGCGACATGCCGAGCGGCGGATCGGTAGCCGCCAGCCGCTTGACCGAGCCATCTGCGCCAATGCGGAAGGCGTGTGGATGCCCGGCATTGGCGTAGACGAGCTGCTGCGCCGCGGGATCGATCACGCAATAGCAAAGCGTGAGGTACATCTCGGTCGATTCCAGCTCCTTGATCAGCGCCTGATGGATGCGCTGCAGCACTTCGCCGGGGCGAGCCAGTTCCTGGGCGTAAATCGCGGCGGCGCTCATCGTCAGTGCCATGATCAGCGCCGCCGAGAAGCCGTGTCCGGAAACATCACCGATCATGACGCCGAAGCGGTCGCCGGAGAGATGGAAGAGCTGGTAGAAGTCGCCGCCGACCGACTCGGCCGGTGCGCAACGCGCGGCGACCTGGTGCTTGTCGTCGAACTGCTGTGTCCGCGGCAGCAGCTTGAGCTGGAGGTCATGCGCCAGCTCGAGCTCGCGCACCATGCGCTCCTGTCGCAAGCTCTCCTGCACGAGCCGCTGGGTTTCCAGCGCGGCGCCCACCTGGCTGGCTATGGCGGCAAGCATGCGGGCGTCGCCGGCACTGAACCGGACGTTGCTCTTGCGACCGACCAGCGTGATGACGCCAACGGTGCGCGGCCCGCCTTCGGGCGGCGTGTAGTTGATCGGCACCGACAGAAACGCTTCTCTGCCCTGCGGTCGCGGCTCCAGAATCTTCGGACGGT
>CBJLQC010000555.1:0-2086 GCA_966424955.1 uncultured bacterium
CAGAGTGCGCTGGCTGTGCTCGATCGTCATCGCGATCGCTTTCGCGTCGTGGCACTGGCCGCTCATCGCAACGCGGGCGAGCTATCGGCGCAGTGCACGCGCTTTCAGCCGGCACTCGCCGCGCTCGTCGACCCGGTCGCCGGCAACGGCATAGGCCGCGATTGGTTGAACGGCGCGGAAGGCCTGCTGGCGGCCGCGGTGCATCCCGATGCCGACGTCGTTCTCAATGCCGTCGTCGGCGCCGCCGGGCTGGAAGCCACGCTGGCGGCATTGCGCGCGGGGAAACGCCTCGCGCTGGCCAACAAGGAGTCGCTGGTGGCGGGTGGGCCCCTGGTATTGGAGGCGCTGCAACAAGGCGGCGGCGCGCTGGTTCCGGTGGACAGCGAGCACAGCGCGATTCTGCAATGTTTGCGCGGCGCGCAGGGCAAAGAGATCCGCCGCCTCGTCCTCACGGCATCCGGTGGTCCCTTCCGCACGCACACGCCTGCGCAGCTCGCGGCGGTCACGCGCGACGACGCGCTGCACCATCCAACGTGGGATATGGGCGCGAAGATCACCGTCGATAGCGCGACACTGGCCAACAAGGCGCTCGAAGTCATCGAAGCGCATTTCCTGTTCGGAATCGATTACGACCGCATTGATGTCGTGGTCCATCCGCAGTCGATCATCCATTCGATGGTCGAATTCGTGGACGGCTCGGTATTGGCGCAGCTGGGCTTTCCCAACATGGAGCTGCCGATCCTTTATGCGCTGACCCACCCCGAGCGCATCGCGGATGCGGGCACACGCGCCTTCGACCCGGTCGCGGCGGGGCAGCTCACCTTCGAGCCCGTGGATACGGCGCGTTTCGGCGCGTTCCGCCTGGGACTGGAGGCCGCGCGAACCGGCGGCACGGCACCAGCGGTATACAATGCAGCCAACGAAGTGGCCGTCGCGGCGTTCCTGGCCGGTGAGCTGGGGTTCACCGGCATTACGGATGTCATCGAAGCCGCGCTGGCAGCGCACAATCCATGCAGCGCCGATTCGCTGGAGACGGTACGGGCGGCGGATGCCGAGGCCCGCCACGCGGCGCGGCGCGTCATAGAGATAGCAAAGGTCTGATCCGGGATGATAACGATTCTTGCAACCATCGTTGTGCTGGGCGTGCTCATTTTCGTGCATGAGCTCGGCCATTTCATGACGGCGAAGCTGGTGGACATTGAAGTGCCGCGGTTCTCGATCGGGCTGGGGCCGAAGGCCTTCGGCTTCAAGCGCGGCGAAACCGAATACGTGGTTTCATGGCTGCCGCTGGGCGGCTACGTGAAGATGGCCGGCATGGAGGAGATGGAAGCCATCGAAGGCGGCCCCACCAAGAAGCCGGTCATCACGGGTGCCGCAACCGCGGAAGATCTCGGGCTGGAAGTCGAGGAAAAGCGGCAGGCCGGCCCTCGCGATTTCGAGTCGAAGAGCCTGCTGGCACGTGCACTCGTGATTTCGGCCGGGGTGATCATGAACCTGCTGTTTGCGTTCGTGGTTTTTGCGCTGATTGCGATGGTGTGGGGCGTGCGCGGTACGCCCGACTCGCGCATTGGCGGCGTGGCCGAAGAATATCTGCCGAGCGGCACGGAAGCGCTGGCCACGATTCCTTCCGGCACGCGCATCACGCAGATAGGGCGCGAGAGCGTGTCCGACTTCCAGGATCTGCAGGTTGCCCTGTCGCAGCCGGGCGCCGGTCCGATCGAATTCCGCTTCGACAACTTCGCGCCGCTCACCATCCAGCTGCCGGCCAGCCAGGATGCGCGCGACACACTGATCAGCGCGTTCGAGCCGGCCGTCGATACGCCGCCCATCGTGGGCACGATCATGGAGGGGTCGCCGGCCGATCGTGGCGGGTTGCGCCCCGGCGACCGCGTAATCAGCGCGGCGGGGCAGCAAGTGCAGAGATGGCAGGAATTCGTTCAGATCGTCGAGCGTCACGGCGGCCAGCCGCTGCGTCTGCAGGTCGAGCGCGATGGTCAGGCGGTCGCCATTACGGTGACGCCGGAAGCGCGCCAACTCGCCAACAACATGACCTATGGCCGAGTCGGCATTGCTGCGCAGGTGACGG
>CBJLQC010000556.1:0-2080 GCA_966424955.1 uncultured bacterium
AAGGGCTCGGCTACCTGGTCACGCAGCCAGTCCAGCGCCTGCCGCAGGGGCGCGCGCCACTGCTGGTTGGCGCCGGCCCGTCCGCCCGTATGGCAACCGCAGTCGGTTTGCCAGCGGCCGACCCCGTGAGCGCAGCTCCACGATGTGTTCTCGTGGATTTCGACCTCCTGCGTCGGTGGAAAGAGCGCCAGGAACTCGCCGTAATTGGTGAGCCGCGCCAGACCCTTCGACTCGATGTGGTGGAGCGCGTACGCCAACGCCATGTCACCATGGCGGTGATGGTGGCCGTACGTCTCGCCGTCGGTTGCGATGTGGCCGAGCTGCGGGCGGTCGTGATTGCCCAGAATACCGAGCAGCCGGTTGGCAAAGGTCTCGCCGTTCTTGAGCAGGCCTTCGAAGGCTACCGCGCGCGAGACCACGGTATCGTAGAAAAAGACGGCGATGCTCCGACCCGAGGGCAACCGGTGCAGATAGGGTTGCGTGATGTCCAGCGTCTGCTCGTTCACGGCGACCCAGTCGGCTGCATCACGCGCGCGGATGCGGCCCGCCTGGTGGGGCGCGAGCACGGTAAACACGATGCCGTGATCGGCCAGGATCTCGAGCGTGGCAATGTCCACGGCGGTCTCGGGCAGCCACATGCCTTCCGGCTCGCGCCCGAAGCGCTTCCGGAAATCATGCAGTCCCCATTCGACCTGCGTGTTCCGGTCCGCGTCGCTGGCCAACGGCATGATCATGTGATTGTAGGGCTGCGCCAGCGCCGAGCCATGACCGCCAAAGCGCTGCTGCGACTGCTGGTCGGCGTCGATGATCGCCTGGTACGTATCGGACGCATGCTGCTCGAGCCACGCCAGCAGCGTCGGCCCGACGTTGAAGCTGATGTTCGAGTAGTTGTTGACGATGCGCACGATGCGGCCGTGCGCGTCCAGGATGCGCGAGGCGGCGTTCGGCGCGTAGCATTCGGCGGTGATGCGCTCATTCCAGTCGTGATACGGATAGGCCGAATCCTGAAGCTCGATCGCCTCCAGCCAGGGATTTTCGCGGGGCGGCTGATAGAAATGACCGTGAATGCAGATGTAGCGTTCCATTGACTCAGCTCACCCGTGTATACAGCAAGGCGGTCGGCCCGGACAGCTCGAGGCAGACCCTGCCATTGCTGTGCAGCTCGTCCGGGACCTGCTCATGGGGCCCACGCCAGCATGCGCTGCGCGATGAGATGCGCTTGCGCCAACGGCCGGCGGGCAGCTCGATACCGACTTGCGCGGGCGCGTCGGCAAACGCATAGACCATCGCCGTTTCCGGGCTGACGACGGTTACGACCTCCGCATCGTCGTAAGCATGGACGAGACGCTTCTCCTGGATCCCGGCGCCCAGTCCCAATTCACGGCGCAGATCGAGCAGTTGCCGGTAAAAGTCGCGCATCGCGGTGTGCTGCTCGCCGGCGGGGCGCCGCATGCATGCGCTCTGAAAAGTCGATTGGGAAGACGGATCGGGTGGATCGCCTTGCCAGGCGAAGGATGCGAACTCTGCACGGCGTCCCTCGATCACGGCCCGCACGAGACGGCGGTCGGAATGGTCGATGAAATACGGGAAGGGCTGCGTTTCGGCATACTCCTCTCCCTGGAACAGCAGCGGGATGAAGGGGCTGAGCAGCAGCACCGCGGCGCCCACTTTCTGGCGCTCGAAATCGGTCAGCACCGCGATGCGGTCACCGTTCATGCGGTTGCCGATCTGATCGTGATTCTGCAGGCAGACCACGAATTGTTCGTCGCGCGCGCCCCGCGGGTCGCTGCCATGGCGGCGCAGCCGGAAGCGGGAGAACTGCCCGCGGTAGACGTAGCCGCGCCGCAACGACTCGGCGAGGTGCGCGACGCTGCCAAAGTCCGCGTAGTAGCCGTGGTCTTCGCGGGCCAGCAGCGCGTGCAGCGCGTGATGGAAGTCGTCCGTCCATTGCGCGTGCATGCCCATGCCGCCGTTGCAGAGCGGCGAGATCATCCGCACATCGTTGAGGTCGCTTTCGGCGATGAGGTGCACCTGCCGGCCCAACTGGGCGGCCCGCTGCTGCACCGCCTCCGACAGTTCC
>CBJLQC010000557.1:0-2077 GCA_966424955.1 uncultured bacterium
AGCGCGACTGGCGGAAGAAGTCGGGCCAGCTGCTGTCCTTGATCAGGTCGTCGTCGGTGCCACGAGTCAGTGCGTCGAACGAGGCTGCCGATTCGGCCGCCAGGATGAAGCGCAGCGCGCTCACCGGGTATTTCGTCGGTGTTTCGATCGCGATTGGATCAATGCGCAGCTTCGAGCGCAGGACGTCGAGCGCGGCGTCGTCGAAAGATTTGGTGGGATGATTCTCGGTTGCGTCGAACGCGCTCTTGTAGTAGCCCATGCGAATCGTTTTCAGATCGCGGCGCGCGTCCCAGTTGAACGGCACATCCCGAATCGTGGGATCCTTGCCATCGGGACCGTGAATGGCGGCAAACACGGCAGCGCAGTCCTCCACCGTGCGGCACATTGGTCCCAGCTTGTCCATGCTCCACGACAGCGCCATTGCGCCGGTGCGCGGGATGCGGCCGAACGTGGGACGCAAGCCGGTCGCGCCGACGCGCGTGGATGGCGAGACGATCGAGCCGAGCGTCTCGCTGCCGATGCTGAAGCCGACCAGTCCGGCCACGGTCGCGGCACCCGGGCCGGCGGACGAGCCACTCGAGCCCTGGTCCAGCTTCCAGGGATTGCGGGTCTTGCCGCCGTACCACACGTCGCCCTGGGCGAGGGCACCGAGCGTAAGCTTGGCGACCAGGATGGCGCCCGCCTGGTCCAGCCGCTGCACGACGGTGGCGTCTTCTTCGATCACCTGGTTCTCGTACGGCTTGGCGCCCCACGTGGTGCGGATGCCTTTCGTAGCGAGAAGATCCTTGGCGCCCCAGGGGATGCCGTGCAATAGGCCGCGATACCGGCCGTTACGGATGTCGGCGTCGGCCTGGCGCGCCTGCGCGAGGGCCCGCTCCTCCGTCAGCGTAATGACCGCTTCGAGTTTTGGCCCGTGTGTTTTCAGCCGGGCGAGGTACAGCTCGGTCAGCTCGATGGGCGAGACTTTGCGCGTGCGCACCAGCTCGGCCAGGTGCAGCACGGGCCAGAATGCCACCTCTTCCAGCTTCGCGGGACGGCGCACGCCTGACACTTTCGTGAACTGCGGTGTCTTCTTCTCCGTCGGCAGCTTCATCCCGGGCAGCACCGGGTCGAACTGCACGGCGGGCGGGACGGAATTGGGGATATCGATGGTGCGCAGCTGCGCGTAACTGCGCGCGTTCCCATTCACCCCGCGCACCATCGCCTCGCGCTCGGCGTCGGTGAACTCCAGACCGGCCAACGCTTCGGCGTTCTTGATCATCTCCTTGGTGATGCGGTCTTCCTGTTGCTGCTGGAGCTGCGCCCAGAGCGCGCCGGGCAGGAGCGTGGAGCCGAGGCCGATGCCTGTGAAATAGTTCACAAACGCGCGACGGTCGAGCGAACGGTTCATGTGAAGGGCTCCGAGCGGTTGAGGATTCCTCACTTTGAGGCGATAGTTGAGGTGCCGCAAGCGGAACCTTCCTTTTTACGCTGAAGTAGTGGAAGCCAGATGCCCCCTGTGGTCGAGTCGGTCTTCGAGTTCCTGTTCAAGTACCGTCCGCTTGTTTACAGCAAAGGCGATTTTGCCTTTGCCGCGCCGCAATCCGTCATCACGCTCGTCATTATCGCGCTGGTCGTCGCGATTCCGATCTCACTGACATATGCGTGGGTCACGGCGGAGAGCACGCGCCGCGATCGCATTGTTCTGGCGACGTCGCGCGTGGCACTCTTCGTCCTGCTCGGCTTCTGCCTGCTCCGCCCGAGTCTTTCCATTTCATCACTGATCGAGCAGCGCGGCTACGTGGCCGTGCTGGTGGATGATTCACGCAGCATGTCGGTGAAGGATGACGGCGCGCGCTCGCGAGCAGATGCGGCACGTGCCTGGATCACGGAGAACGCCGAGGTGCGCCGGGCATTGGAGGCCCGATTTCGGGTCCGATATTACCGGTTTGCGGAGAACGCGGAGATTGCAACTCCCGATTCGTTGCGGCAGACCGGTGGCACCACGGATATCGGCGGGGCGCTGACGCACGTGGCGCAGGACATGGCCGGTCTGCCGCTGGCAATGACCTCCCCCGATACGGCGCGCGACTTTGTC
>CBJLQC010000558.1:0-2067 GCA_966424955.1 uncultured bacterium
GAAGCTGGGAGAATACTGAACCATATGGTTCAGTATAGCCCGCCGGCCTCACCCGCGCAAGGGGGGTTGAGCCGCGGCCACGCGCCAGGGCATTTTCTCGAAGGCGATCTCCAGGAGGTCATCATGGCTACCACGTCGCGCGCGGCGGGCGCGCTTGCACCGGTCGAGTGCTTCCATGAGCTGCACCAGGCCGGCTGCTTCGTGATACCGAATCCGTGGGATGTCGGCAGCGCACGGTTGCTCGAGCAGCTCGGCTTCCGCGCGCTGGCCACCACGAGCTCCGGTTTCGCGTGGTCGCTCGGCCGTGCCGACAACCATGTCACGCTGGATGAGGCCGTCACGCATTTTCGCACGATTGCCGAGGCGGTCACCATTCCCGTGAACGGCGACTTCGAGGGATGCTTCGCGGTCGATCCGGCCGGCGTGGCCGCGAACGTCGGGCGCGCGCTGCAGACCGGAATTGCGGGCGTATCCATCGAAGACTGGACGGGTGATGCGGCGAGCCCGCTGTTCGAGTTCGCCCACGCCGTCGAGCGGGTGCGCGCCGCGCGTCGTGCCGTCGATCAAAGCGGCACGCGCGTGCTGCTGACGGCGCGTTCGGAAGGTTTCATCGTAGGGCGCCCGGATCTGGCGGAGACGATTCGACGTTTGGAAGCGTATGCCGATGCCGGTGCGGATTGCCTGTACGCGCCCGGCATCAAATCGAGCGACGACATAGGTGCGGTGGTGCGCGCCGTGGCGCCGAAGCCGGTCAACGTGCTGGTCGGCGGAGATTTCGCGACGTTCCAGCAGCTGGCCGACCTGGGCGTACGCCGTATCAGCGTAGGTGGTGCGCTGGCGCGCGCGGCATGGACGGGTTTCCTGGCCGCGGCCGAGGAAATCGCGCAGGCGGGCACCTTCAGCAAACTCGGCCGCGCGATTACGTTCGACGCTATCAACGAGAGGTTCACCCGCTAACGCAGGAAGGCATCCATGGAAGAGCAGTCGCCGGCGCGCTCGTGGTGGCGCCCGCGCCCTGTACCCGGCCGGTGAGAGTCGGGCTGATCAGCGACACGCACGGCAAGCTTCGCCCACAAGTCCTGGAGCTGTTCGAAGGCGTCGATCTGATCCTGCACGCGGGTGACATCGGCGATGCCGACGTCATCACCGAGCTGGAGACGATCGCGCCGGTGCACGCCGTGCACGGCAACACCGACGACGGGCACCTCAGCAGCCGCTACGGTGAAAGCGTGGCGGTCACAGCGGCCGGCGTGCGCATGATGGTTACCCACGGCCATCTCCTCGGCTCCCCCACGCCGAAGCTGCTGCGCGCTGCTTTTCCCGATGCTGATGTGATCGTTTACGGCCACACACACGCGCCGCTGGTGGACCGCACGGCGCGCCCGCTGGTCATCAATCCCGGCGCCGCCGGTCCGGCCCGCTTCAAGCTGAAGCCGAGCGTGGCGATCCTCGAGCTGCCCTCGCTCGCGGTCACCGAGATCGCGATCCCCTGATATGAAGCTCCAGTTGCTGGTGGATGCGCCCGAATTCTGGCATGCGCTGCGGCAGGATGTGCAAGCGGCGCGGCGGCGCGTGTGGCTGCAGACGCTCTCGCTGGAAGCCGACTCGGCCGGGTTGCCCCTCGCGGAGGCGCTACAGGCGAGCCGTGCGCCCGACAAACGACTGCTGATCGACGCATTCTGCCGGCACATCATCAGCGATCGTTTCATCTATGCTCCGCGCAACGTACTGCGCCCGGAGCTGCGCGCCGAAGTGCGCGCGACGCGGGCCATGTTCGAGCAGCTGCGCACACATGGCGTGCGCGTCGGCATCACCAACCCGGCCGGGTTGCTGTGGCACCGGCTGCCCGCCCGCGATCACCGCAAACTGGTCCTGATCGATGATGACATTGCCTACATCGGCGGCATCAACTTCAGCGAGCACAACTTTGCGTGGCATGATCTGATGATCCGCATCGAGAGCGCCGACGTCGCCCGTTTCCTGGCCGCCGATTTCGCCGCGACGTGGCGCGGGCGGCCCGTCCATGCCAGCGCGCGGTTTCATGGTCTCGAGCTGCACAACCTGAGC
>CBJLQC010000559.1:0-2062 GCA_966424955.1 uncultured bacterium
GCAGGGACGAAGCGAACAAATACGTAGACCAGCAACACCCCGCGTGGCACGGCGACCTTCTGGTCACTTGCGCAACAAGCGCGTTTGGAACGAACTCGGGCGCGCGCGCGGGCGCGGGTGGGGGCGCGGGCAACACCATTGGTCGCGGGCCGCCTGCTGGAGGCGCGAGTCGCGGGCTTGCCCCCCGGGCTACGCCCTCGGCCCGGGGACCCGCGACCAAAGTAGTTGCCCGCGCCCGCAGCCCGCACCCGCGCCCCCGCCCGGGTTCGTCACCCTAATGCACACCGCGATCCGCGTCGGCCTCAACTGCGGCCGGCCAGCGTGACCAGAGCAGCGCCGCGATCAGCCATCCGACGATCGCGGCGAGGACGACGTCGCTGATGAAATGGCGGCCGTGCAACACGCGGGTTAGCGCACAACCCCACCCGAGCAGCCACCACACGGGCCAGGCACGCGGAAACAATCGTGACAGCATGGCCGCGGCCCCAAACGCGACAATGGCGTGGCTGCTGGGCATGCCGAGTCCGCTGCTCGAAAACGGGCGCTCGGCAAACGAGCGGAAGATGTACTCGCCTGTTTCACCGGGACGCAGCCGGCGAATCATGATTTTCAGGATCTCGCCCGCCAGTCCGCTCAGCGCCGGCGAGAAAAGCAGGAGGTTGGCGCGCCGAAAACGCAGCGCACGCGCGCGGTCGTGCAATGCCAGCGCAGCCGCGGCGATCAGCCAGGTCGGCAAAAAACCCATGACGCGCAGCAGGCGTCCCCAGTCCTGGCTGTTCACCTCGGGATAGCGCAGGTAGTGGAATCCAAGCGGATCCAGCAGATGCGCGACGATCAGACCGATGAGCGCAACGATGAAGAACGTGCGTTTCGACATCAACGCACGGTAAACCGCAGAACAGCTTGTGCGGTGCCCGCCTGTTTCATTCGAATTCCTTGATGGCGTGGTTGGAAAATCGGACGGATTATACGGTGCTGCGGACGAGGCTGTAAGAGGGGTGACCGCGTAATCGGCCCGGCGCGTATCCGCGCGCCGGGCCGGTCCGTATGGCCGTGGTCAGAAGGCGATGCGCACGCCGCCCGTCAGTGCCACCGCGTGCAGATCATCCGCCCGTGCGCTGATCGTGCCCAGACCCGGCACGTCGAGGCTGCCAAAGTCGGCGGGGCCATAGTGGTCCTTCGCCATCAGGCGCACCGCGATGTTGCGTGCGAGCGGCATATCCACACCGACCGCGCCGGAGACGTGGAAGTCGGTCGCCTTCGCGGTCATGCCGAGGATCGTCACTTCCCGATGCACCGCGCCACCACCGAGATGGAAGACCGGCATCATGCGCGCGCCGGCGCGCTCGAGTCGCAGCTCGACTGAAGCATCCAGCAGCAGCGTGCTGCTCTCACCGAGCGAAATGCCGCCCACGATCGGAATGCCCGCCTCGAAATCGCCGGTCCCGTAGCCGATCGTGCCCACAATCGCCGCCGTCGGCGCCAGCGGCATGCTGAGCTGCGCACCATACACCGGCGCGCTTTGCACGCCCAGTGACGTGTTGAGCGGCCCGTCGAAGAAATTCTGCGAGACCAGGTAGCCCGCGTACGGTGTGACCGCGAAGTTGCCGCGGTTGACACTGATGGTGGATGAAGGTCGCTGCGCTTGCGCCCCGTTGGCGAGGACGAGTGCGGCAGCTGCACTCGTGAGGAGAATTCTTGCGCGCATCATCGCGTCTCCGTGAAAGGTTGTGCGGGAGAGCGAAGCGCACCGGTCGGGCCGAACCGCGCGAATTGCCGAAGTCGTTGCAGTCAAACGACTAGGCCCGAATCACCACATCTGGATGAACCGCATGATTGTCCGGACTTCCGGACAGCGATCTGTATCTTTGGCGGTACAGCGTGGGGCTATAACCCTTACCCTTACTCTTACTCTTACCCTTACTCTCCCCGCGCCCGCGCCCCCGCCCCCCCCCCCAAAACTTACCCTCCCCCCCAACGCAAACGGGGGGGGGGAGAAGTAAGAGGAAGGGAAACGCCCTATCACCAGATCTTTGCGCGATCCTGCGGGGCCCGGGAAAGC
>CBJLQC010000560.1:0-2045 GCA_966424955.1 uncultured bacterium
GCACGTCGAGGGCGCAAGGACGCGCGAGGGCATGGCCGGCAGGACCGGTCCCACTTACCCCGATCATCCTGTGATGGTCGACAAAGTGCGCCAATTGCAACGTCGACTCTGGGTCGCAGCCAAGCGATCTCCGGAGCGCCGCTTCCATGCCCTGCTGGATCGGATCTACAGGCGTGACGTCCTGGGGGAGGCATGGCGGCGGGTGAAGGCGAACCGCGGCGCGGCGGGCGTCGATCGCGAGACGCTCGATCGCGTCGAGCAGTATGGCGTGGAACGAATGCTCGACGAGCTCCACGCGGTGCTGCGCGCAGGCACGTATCGTCCACAGCCGGTCCTGCGGCGATACATCCCGAAGGCCGATGGCCGTCAGCGGCCGCTCGGTATCCCGACGGTCCGAGATCGGGTCGCGCAGATGGCGACCACGATCGTGCTGGAGCCACTCTTTGAGGCCGACTTCCGGCCCTCATCATATGGTTTCCGACGGAAGCGCAGCGCCACGCAGGCCTTGGAAACGCTCCGCGTGCATGGCGCGCGGGGCGGCAACCACGTGCTGGACGCGGACATCCGCGACTACTTTGGCAGCATCGATCACACGAAGCTGCTCAAGCTCGTGGCACTGCGGATCTCGGATCGCCGGGTGCTGAAGCTGCTGCGGCAGTGGCTCGCGGCAGGTGTGATGGAGGAGGGCACGTGGCGGGCGACGGTCACCGGCACCCCGCAAGGGGGCGTGATCTCGCCATTGCTCTCGAACATCTACCTGCACGTCCTCGACCGGGTGTGGGAGGACCGGTGCGCGCATCTGGGCACGCTGGTCCGCTACGCCGATGACTTCGTGGTGATGTGCAACACGAAAGCGGCGGTCAAGGAAGCCAGCGAGCGTGTCAGCACGGTGCTGACGCGGCTCGGGCTCGAGCTGCATCCGGAGAAGACGAGACTAGTCGACCTCTCGCGCGGTCGCGAGGGCTTCGATTTTCTCGGGTGTCACCTGCACAAACGCATGAGCGGCCCGATCTGGGAACGGACGCATCGCCGCGTCTACTTCCTCCAGCGGTGGCCGTCCCAGCGCGCGATGACGCGGGTGCGTACGCGTGTACGAGCCCTGACGTCCCGGTCTCGGTGCCACGAGGATCTCCGCCGCGTGATTGCGGACGTGAATCCGGTGCTCCGTGGCTGGGCGCAGTACTTTCGCACGGGTAATGCGGCGGATAAATTCGTCGAGATCGACACGTACGTCGAGGAGCGCTTGCGGGGCCTGCTGCTGAAGCGGGTCGGCTCACGCCTCCGCGCCGGCCGTGCCGAGCCCTGGCGCCGTCCCTTCTTCGAAGCCTTGGGGCTCACTCGCCTGCGGGGCACGATTCAGTATCCGGGGGTGGCGCATGCCACGACTTGAAGACCACCTGGTAAGCCGTGTGCGGGAAATCCGCACGCACGGTTTGAACGGGGGTCATACTCACAGCGCCGCGCTCGCGCGGTGCAACAAGTAGGATCTACCAATGGCTGCAACATCCGCAGGACGTTCCGGAATTCCCGCGACCACCACCGTGCTCGGGCTGTTGTGTGCGATGTATTTCATCAACTACATCGTGCGCGTCAACGTCAGCACCGCGGCGGCGGTATTTCAGCCAGAACTGAATCTGACCAACACACAGGTCGGGCTCATCTTCGCTGCCTTCGCCTATCCGTATCTCGCTTTCCAGATTGCGGGCGGGTGGGTGGCGGACAAGTTCGGCGCGCGGCGCGCGCTCACGGTGTTCGCGATCATCTGGTCGTCGGCGACGGTCCTGATGGGATTGGCCAACAGCCTTTCCGGGATGGTGCTTGGCCGCATCCTCGTCGGCATCGGCGTGTCGGCCCTGCCGGTAGCGACGCGTGCGATGTCCAACTGGACGCGGCCGGAGAAGCGGGGCTTCGCGCAGGGCATCACGCACGCATTCGCCCGGCTGGGCAACACATTGACGCCGCCGCTCATCGGCATTGCGCTCATCCCGCTCGTCGGCTGGCGCGGCTCCTTCGTCGTCGTTGGTGCCGCCAGCTTTCTCTGGGCC
>CBJLQC010000561.1:0-2042 GCA_966424955.1 uncultured bacterium
CGCCATCGCGCGGGCGGTCGCGGAGTGCGCCCGATGGATCCTGGAAGCGGCGCAGCGCGACACGCACGACCTGCTGCGCGCGCTGCAGCTGTGCCACGTCCTGCGTTACCTCGAACAAATCGAGGAGCGCCTGCGCGAAGAAGGCGTGATCTTCCGCGAATTCGCCCGCATCACGATCGCCCAGGCGATGCGCGAGGCCGGCCGTCTCGTCGAAGCCTTCCCGCCACAACCGGTCGAGCGCGGTCTGCGCGTGCGTGAGCGCGCGGGCGTGCTGCGTGTAGCGCGCCGCCGCAATGAAGCCGGAAGCGACCAGCGCCGTCCAGCCGCTGTAGACGGTCTCGTCGACATACGGCCGCGGCCGCGCGTCGCGTGCCTGCTTCAGCTTGTCGCGTATCCCGGCATCCATGTCCTGCGCGCGATACAGGACATGACGGCTGGGGTCGAGGTGCATGGCCGTGCCCGGATCGCTCAGGCCGAAATTGTGCACCGCGCGCTCGTACTCGTCGGCCGATAGCACCGCGCGCAGCTCGTCGTGGGTCCAGGTCCAGTAGTCTCCATCATCGGAATCGGTGATGTCCGCATCCTGCGACGCCGGAAAGCCACCCGCTCGCAGCAGCTCGCCGGCAACGTCTTCATAGTGTTCGACGATGCCATGGCTGATCTCGCGGTACAGCGCACTGTCGAACACGGCCGCCGCGCGCGCATATACCTCGAGCAGCGGTCCGTTGTCGTAGGCCATCTTCTCGAAGTGCGGTATCAGCCAGCGCGCGTCCGTCGAGTACCGGTGGAAGCCGCCGCCCACCTGGTCGTAGATGCCGCCCCGCGCCATCGCATCCAGCGTCTCGGTGATCATCCGGCGGCTCCAGTCCGTGCCGCTATCGTGATAATGGTCCAGCAGCAACGCGAGGGCGCCGGGATTCGGGAATTTGGGTGCGCGGCCAAATCCGCCGTAGCGAAAATCGAAGGCATCGGCGAGCGCTTCCACCGTGTCGTGCACCAGTTGCGCGCGGATCTGCCCGGGCTGCGTCTCGGCCTGCGCGTATTGCTGCAACCGCTCGCGAATGCCGGACACGGCTTCCTGCGCACGCCCGCGCTCGCTCCGCCAGATGCGCGCGACCTCGCTCAGCACGCGCTTGAACGACGGACGGCCGTACTGGTCGGTCGGCGGGAAGTACGTCCCGCCGAAAAACGTCTCGCCGTCCGGCGTGAGGAACGCCGTGAGCGGCCAGCCGCCCTGCCCCGTCAGCGTTTGCACGGCCCGTTGATAACGCGCATCGACATCGGGCCGTTCATCGCGATCCACCTTGACCGGAATGAACAGCTCGTTGATCAGGGCCGCGGTTTCCGGATCTTCGTAGCTTTCGCGATCCATGACGTGACACCAGTGGCACCACACGGCGCCGATGTCGAGCAGGATGGCCTTGTCCTCGCGACGCGCGCGCTCGAACACGGCGTCGCTCCACGGCATCCAGCGGACGGGCTGCCGCGCGCCGTGCTGGAGGAAGGGACTGCGTTCGTGGGCGAGGGTTTCGGTCATGCGGCTACACGCGTGATGACGGGCAGATGTCGTTCAGCACACACGCCTCACAGCGCGGCGTGGGCGCCTTGCACACGGCGCGGCCATGATCGATGAACAGGTGCGCGACGATGGTCCATTCCGCGCGCGGCACCAGCTCCATGAGGTCGAGCTCGATCTTGACGGCGTCACGGTTCGTCGTGAGTCCCAGCCGCTGCGACAGTCGGGTCACATGGGTATCGACCACGACGCCTTCCGCTTTCCCAAAGGCATTGCCCAGGATGACGTTGGCGGTCTTGCGGCCGACCCCCGGCAAGGCTTCCAGCGCTTCACGCGACTCCGGTACCTCGCCGCCGTGTTCCTCTATGAGGATGCGGCAGGTCACGATCACGTTCTTGGCCGTGGTGCGATACAGCCCGAGGTGCGTGGCGACCAGTACTGTGCCGGCGATCTTCTGCAGCGGCAGCACATCATGGAGGTGATTGATCGAGCCGCTGGTGGCGCCGGTGGCCGTGGTTGACGCGCC
>CBJLQC010000562.1:0-2041 GCA_966424955.1 uncultured bacterium
AGAAAAAGCGGCGCGCGGGGCGCGGCAAGTGCTATGCGACCGCCCCCTGATCAAGAAACTTGAAAAGAGATTCTATCGCTACCCGCCGCGCGCTTCGTTTCCCGTGACGCGCGACCAGCGATCCGCGCCGGCGCCCGCGGGCCAGCGCCCGCCACCCCTACCAATATCCTGATAACACAAAAGATACGCTGCGCAACGAGTGCTTCGCTGGTTACGGCGCGTCTATCAGGGCGCGCTGATGGTATTCAACCATTGGTCACGATTTGTTTGGTATCCGGGGAATACGGCGTCCAGATTCCGCGCGCCGAGATGGTGCACGGCGAGTTCGGCGAACACGTCGCGGAAGTCGGTAGTGACGGCCAGGTCGCGCCCCTGGTAGAGCTGTTCGGGCTCGAGGCCGGGCCATTTGCCGAGCATGCGGCCGCCGTTGACGTGACCGCCCGCAACGAACATGCAGGTGCCGTGGCCGTGGTCGGTGCCGCCACTGCCGTTTTCCGCGACGGTGCGGCCGAATTCGGACATGGTCAGCACGACCACATCGTCCATGCGATCGCCGAGGTCGTCGTAGACCGCGCGCAGCCCGAGCGCCATTTCATTCAGCCGGCGCGCCAGCTGGCCCTCGGCGCCGCCCTGCGCCTGGTGTGTGTCCCAGCCGCCGATATCGACGAACGCGATTTCAACGCCTACGCCGGACTTGATCAGCTGCGCGACCTGGCTCAATGAGCGACCGAACTCGCCCTGCGGGTAGTTGACGCCGGGGGCCGGACGGTACTGCTCCAGATTGGCGCTGCGCAGGATGCGAATGGCATCGAATGCGTCGTCCGCGGCACTGCCAATGACCGTGCCCGCATCCGTGTGGTAGGCTTTCTCGAACTGCTGCTCCAGGCCACCGGCCACGCCGAACCGGCGCAGATCCTGGATGGCCAGCGCCGGCTGCCGGCCGCGCAACGCGCGCGGCAGCGCCGCACCCATCGCGACTCCGCGCAAGGAAGCCGCGCCCATCGCGGTCTGGCCGACGGCATGATCGGTGGCATGCGCGAGCACGCGATTGAGCCAGCCGTCGCGCGTGGACTTGTTGCCGGGCGTGGCCGTCTCCATGAAATCCTGCGCATCGAAATGCGAACGCGTGGGATGCGGCGACCCAACCGCGTGCAGGATGCCCAGCTCCTCGCGCTGAAAGAGATCGTGCAGCGGCCGCAACGCCGGATGCAATCCAAAAAAGCCGTCCAGATCGATCAGGCTGCCGGCCTCTACCGCGATCGAGCGACGCCGCGCGTAATACGACTGCTCGCCGAAAGGCGTGACCATGCTCAGTCCATCCACCGCGCCGCGCTGGAAGATGCAGATCAGCGTTTTCTTGCGCGCCGCGGCCGCGGTTTGCGCGAGGAGCGAGCGCGTCAGAAAATCCGGCGGCAGCCCGAGTGTCAGAAGCGCGAACGCGCCGTGTTTGACGAAGGCTCTGCGTTGCATGCTCATCTCCTCTGAAAGGCGGGAGCGCCCAGGACCAGGGCGGCATCACCCGCGGCCGAGTCCCAGTTGGTGCGCACGCCGCGCAGGTGACCGCCGGCCAGCGCGACCGCGAAGTTGATGCGATTGAGCATGGCGCCGCTGTTGACCCACTCCTCGGAGGCGGCCGGGAAGCCGGTGGGCGCTGACTCCGTGTAGGGCAGCTGCCCGAGCGAGCGCAGCGTCTGCGCCAGCTGCGGCGTCATGCGGAATTCGGCGCTGGTCGTGCGCAGCGCGCTGGCCACCAGCTCGAAAGGTGTCTTGACCTTCGCTTGAAAGTGCCGCGCCTCGTAAAAGCTGCGCGATGTGAAGAGCGCGCGCGTGACGGCGCGCAGGTCACCATCGGTCTTCAAAAAAACGCCGGCCAGCTCCTCGACAAATTCGGGAGGTGCTTCGTCATTTACGAACCGCTGCACGAGCTTGGTCGCGATGAAGCGCGCGGTAGCCGGATGACCGGCCAGCATGCGCAGCACGTCTTCACCGTCTTCGAGGCCACGGCCGCTGCGGCTTATACCTCGATCGGTCTGGAGGAGAG
>CBJLQC010000563.1:0-2034 GCA_966424955.1 uncultured bacterium
CTTCACGCGTCCACGCCAGTGTCTCCTCCTCTTCCGTGATGATGATGCGCAGTATTCGCCTCGTCGGATGGTCCACGACCGGATTGGCGCGCTGGTAGTGCTCGCGGTACGCGTTTAGCAGGGACTCTCGCACCGCGAGCAGCGCCGCCAGCAGCTCGACGGTCGTGGTGGCCGCCGCTACCGGCTCGATGGCACGCTCCGCCGCATCGTCGGGAGGCACATCCACGCGCGGCATGGGATGCCGCATCTCGCGGACGCGCCGGCGCAGCAGATCGGCATGCTCGATGTCGAGCCACTGGTGCAGCGAGAATGCGCCCTTGACCTCCCACTCCGGAGTCGTCGGGATGCGCTCGGCACAAAGCTCGGCCAGTCGTTTTTCGATCCAGTGATAACCAAGCAGGCGCGTCACGCTTTCATCGACCGAATACCCGACGCGTGCGGCTGCTTCAAACGTGCACAGGCCCGCCAGCGCGGGCACACCAATACGAGGTGCAGAAGACATGATGCCATCGCTGCTGAAGTACGCCCTGATTCTCGGGCTGCTGACCCCCGCATGCAACGCTCGCGAGGAATCTGCTGCCCGCGGCGAAACCCAACCGGCGGCACCGACCCAGGCGGCGCCGGGCAGCGCGGCCGCGGATCCATCCGTGGTCCACCATCCGGAGCCGCCCGCACGCCCAGCGCAGAAACCGGATTCGATTCAGCTGGAAGGCAACTGGGAGCGCTTCTCCGCGCGGCTGGTGCAGCCCACGACCAGCATTCCTTACAGCACGTACCTGCCGCCAGACATGGTGTTCGAGCAGGCATCCGCGGATGAAGGGGAGGGGCACTACTTCTACGCGAATTTCGGCGGCCGGCGCAACGACGCCGCTTTCATGCTGGTGTTCATCCTTCCGCAGGGCAGCAGCGCGTCCGACGCTCAGCGGCTGGCCGCGGCGTTCGTAGCCAGCCGGTCGGCCGGCGGCAGCGTCGCGCGCACGCAGCTGGGCAGCTACCAGGACCGACATTTCTACGTTGCCTACACCTACCCGCCGGAGTTCGGGGACGGCATGGGACCACGCACGCACTACGTGCGCAGCCAATGGGTCTGGCTCAACGACGGCCAGAGCCTGGAAGCTACTTTGCAACCTCGGCGCGAATAGCCAGCACCGTGTCATCCGGATCGCGGAAGAAGGACATCCAAAGCTCGTAGCTGCCCATGTCCGCGATCCGGTGCGGTTCGTCGATGAAATCGACGCCGCGCAGGTGCAGCGCCGCATGCGCGGCGTGAATGTCCGGCACCGCGAAGTAGAGCGTCGAGCCCGGGCGTGCGGGGAATCCCGCCTCCGGCTTCGACAGCATGAGCCAGATGCCATCCAGGTCAAAGAAGACCAGCTGACCCGGCACCTCCAGCACCTGGGGCAGGCCGAGCCGCTCGCCGTAGAACTCTTTCGACCGTTCCAGGTCCGCCACGGCCACCCCGATCTGCCTGATGCCAGCGAGCATGTTCACCTCCTTGCGCGGGCCCGGTCAAATATTTAGCTTGGCTAATTAAATGCGCAAGAGCGATGTCGCCACCCGGCTGCACAGCGCCGCCATCCACCTGCTGCGGCACGTGCGCCGGGCCGACCCGTACATGGGGCTGACACCGGCGCGCGCGTCGGTGCTGTCCGTGCTGGTATTCGGCGGGCCGCGCACGCCCGGCGAGCTGGCCGAGCTGGAGCAGGTAGCGGCGCCCACCATGACGAAGCTGGTGAACGGGCTGGTGCGCGAGGGTTACGCGCGCAAGCGTGCGCATCCGCACGACCGGCGCGCGGTGGTCATTACGGCGAGCGCGAAAGCGCGGCGGGCACTGCAGGCGGGGCGGCAACGGCGGTTCGAGCTGCTGGAGGGTCTGTTCGAAGATCTCTCTACATCCGAGTGGACAATCCTCGACGCGGCGGCGGCGATTATCGAGCGGCGGCTACCCGCGAGGGGCTGAGCGCTAAACGGAATTGTGTTCGAGAGATGTCGATAGCCGTCCGGTGAGCCGCCGCATTAGATTCAGGCATGTTG
>CBJLQC010000564.1:0-2011 GCA_966424955.1 uncultured bacterium
GTGGTATAACCGGCCTCGGTAAGCACGAAACCATGGAAGCGGTTGTCGGCGCTGGCATAGACACCGACGACATCGCCACGCGCGTTCATGTCCCAGGCTGCGGTGAACAGGCTGCCGGGCACCACCAGCGAGGTGAATTGTCCATCGTCGATGAGGTAACCTTCGCCGCGATTCTCGTCCATGTTTGCCCACAATCCGACCACGCGGCGGCCGTCCGGAGTGCCGCCATTGTGCATCGAGGCGAAGACCGAAACGGCCGCATCCGCACTCGTGTTCATGGTGGCGCCGACCATGCTGTCCATCAGATCATCGTCGTGCGCGCAGCCGAGGATTGTGCCGTTGGGCAAGATGCGCTGCGGAATGACGTGCTTTTTGCCGGCGAATCCCACGGTCGTGATCTGACCGTCACTGGTGCGTTTGAAGCCCAGGGACACCACGCCATTGTTGACGCCCAGCGGCCGCCAGTTGCCGACGATGGTACCGTCGGGGCCGATGCCGCGAGCGAACGTGAATCCTGCTCCCTCGACGACAATGGTTTCCGCGACGCCGTCTTTCAGCAGAAAGCCGCGGGTGACACCGCCTTGCACGTACGCGCCGACGATGTGGCCGGCCGCGTTGATGCCTTGCGGATTGGTGGCCGTTGCGCCGGCCAGGTCGATTGATGCGAACTCGTATTCCGGTTCAGCGCGGCTGTAACTGGGTCGTCCATTGGGCGACGTCGGCGATTCATCGCCGCAGGCGCCCAGCACCAGGCCGGCTGCGGCGAGGAACACGAATCGGCGGGGACTTGTCATGGTAACCTCCATGGGGGAATGATTGGCTTGTAGCTTCACCGAGGGGTCGTTACCGTTAAACGCGAGAAACGAGGCCCGACGGGGCCAATTGCATGTCGAACCGACCCGCTTCCTCCCCGGACGCCGAACGCTGGGCCCGCATCAAGGCTGTCTTCCTGCAATCACTCGATCAGCCCGAAACGGCGCGAAGTGCATTTCTGGACGAAGCTTGTGCGGGCGATGCCGAGCTGCGCCGTGAGGTCGAATCGCTGCTGGCAGCGTCGGGCGACAGCTTCTGCGAAACGCCCGCGGCGCTCCTGCTGGCCGAGCCGGCCGAAGCGGCACCGCGGCTGCGCGCGGGCGCACGGCTGGGTCCGTACGAGATTACCAGCTTCGTGGCGGCGGGCGGCATGGGCGAGGTTTATCGGGCGCGCCACACCGTGCTCGGGCGCGACGTCGCCATCAAAATCCTCGGGGCGCATTTTACCGACGAAACGAGCGCTCGCCGCCTGATCCGCGAAGCACGCAACGCGTCCCGTCTGGCGCACCCCAACATCTGCACGATCTACGAAGTCGGTGAATCGGGCGACGGCCCGTTCATCGCCATGGAGTACGTGCCGGGTCGGCTGTTGAGCGAATTACTCGCGGCCGGCCCGCCGGATCCTGCTCGCGCGCTTGCTTACGGTTTGCAGATCGCTGATGCGCTGGAGCATGCACACCAGCGCGGGGTCGTGCACCGCGATCTGAAGAGCGGCAACATCATCATCACCGATGACGAGCGTCCCGTCGTCCTCGATTTCGGTCTGGCGACGCGTTTGCCGCTGGGCGATCCCGCGCAGACATACCAGTCGAGATTGACGTCCATCCATGCGCTGGCCGGCACGCTCAGTCACATGGCGCCCGAGGTCCTGCGCGGGGGCGGAGCCGACGTGCGCACGGATGTGTGGGCGCTCGGCGTGGTGTTGTACGAGCTGATGAGCGGCGCACTGCCCTTCGCCGGTCGGACGCCGTATGAAACGGGGCTCGCCATTCTCGAAAAGCAGCCGCGTCCGCTGCGGACCAGGGTGCCGCTCGCCCTCCGACTGCTGATCGAGCGCTGCCTGTTGAAGGATCCGGCCGCGCGCTATCAAAGCGCGGCCGAAGTACGTGCCGCGCTCGCCGCCATTCAACGCCGGCGCGCGTGGCCGCTCATTGGACCGCTGCTGCTTTCCGTGCGACGCCGGAATCTGAAGCGCGCG
>CBJLQC010000565.1:0-2007 GCA_966424955.1 uncultured bacterium
GCGATCCCCATACTGGATGAGCGGCCATCCGT
This sequence comes from uncultured bacterium, assembly GCA_966424955.1. Taxonomy (GTDB): domain Bacteria; phylum Gemmatimonadota; class Gemmatimonadetes; order Longimicrobiales; family RSA9; genus CBJLQC01. The sequence continues at coordinate 33 of CBJLQC010000565.1, forward strand.
GCGCATGCTGCCGGCGGCGCTCCTGATTTTCGCGGGAGTAGCGGTTTCGATCCGGTCGGCGCGGCGTCCCGGCCACCGGCCGGACCCGGCCGAGCAGGCCGTCATCGAACCTTAGTCGATGGGCTTGAGCTGCGCGACGATGTGCGCGCGGTGCGCTTCCAGGAAAGGGGGCAGGACGACCTTCTCGCCCAGCGTGGCGGGGTCCTCATCCACGGCGAAGCCCGGTCCATCCGTGGCGATCTCGAAGAGCACGCCGTTCGGCTCGCGGAAGTACAGGCTGCGGAACCAGTAGCGATCGATCTCGCCGCTGTTGGGAATGCCTGCGCTGTTCAGCCGGTCGTACCAGGCGTGGTATTCGTCTTCGTCAGGCGTGCGAAACGCGACATGATGCACGCCGCCCGCTCCCTGCCGCGTCACGGGCAGGTCCGGCTGCGCCACGACGTGCAGCTCGGCGTGCGCGCCACCCTCGTTCATCTCGAACACGTGCACCTGCCGGCGCGCGTCATCGCCCTGCGCGTAGTCGCGCGCGCGGCGCATGTTCATCACCTGCGTCAGCACCAGCTCCGTGTCGGAGATGACCGGCACGCTCATCATGATCGGCCCCAGGCCGCGGACCTGGTGCTCAGCCGGCACGGGACTGCGATCCCAGACCACGCCGCGCGGACTGTGCCCCTGGTCGTCGACGAGCGCCAGCCGCTGCCCTTCCGGATCCTCGAAAGCGAGTGTCGCACGGCCATCGATCTCCTCGATCGGCGACGTCGCCACTTCGTGCTCGCGCAGCCATTCCTCCCACCACTGCAGGGTGGCCTGCCCGTGCACCCGCATGCAGGTGCGCACCACGGCATGCGTGCCCCGCCGCTCGCGCGGCATCGGCCAGTCGAAGAAGGTGATGTCGGTGCCCGGCGAGCCCTGCGCGTCGGCGTAGAACAGGTGGTACGCGGAGACATCGTCCTGGTTGACGCTGCGTTTGACCAAACGCAGTCCCAGCACCTGCGTGTAAAACCGGTGATTGCCGCGAATGTCCGCCGAGATGGCGGTGAGGTGATGGATGCCGAGCAGGTCCATTAGCGACGCCGTCGCCCGGCACGCTCGCCGCCGGTCAGCTCCTCGAGCTTGCCCAGCAGCGTGTCCTCACCCGCGCGGCTGCCCGCGAACAATCCTTCCTCGCTGTGCGGCCCCGCCTTGGCGCCGCCATACAGGTTGAGGAACAGGTCGAAGCGTTCGCCCGCCCGCACGACTTTGTAGAAGAGGAAATCCCGCGGATGCTTGCGGAAAACCAGATCGATTACCAGCGCGCCGACCGCGAGTGCCGTCAGCACGATGTCCTTCAGGCCGTCCAGCCACAGCTTGACCATGAAAATCGCGCCATCGCGAACCAGCACACCCTTGGAAGGACCCGGCATGTCTCAAAGCTAGCGGTCACGAACGCGTGGTGCCAGCCACCTCGAGGATGAAGTCCGCGCCGTATTGCCGCGCCGGCGTCTGGAATCCCGGCGTAAAATCACCAGCCAGGACGCGCCGCAGCACGAGCAGCGCGGTGACCGCCGTCAGCAGATAGCCGTTGGGCAAACGCAGCCGCGCTTCGGCGCTCGCCCCCTGTGCATCTTCCACGCGGCCCCACACGTAGCTCGCGCCGTGGTGCAGCTCCCGATCGTCCGGACCGGCCGGACGCGCGTCGATGCGCTGCTTCATTTGCTTCTTCACGAATGCGGAAGCGAGCAGTGGCGCGGCCAGCCGCGACGCCAGTGCCAGGTAACGCAGCGCCGGCGACACGGCCGCGTACACCTCGATGTTCGGAATACCGGTCGTGCGATAGGCAGTCGCGATGTCGCCCCACGGTATGGTCATGGCCATGCGCTGTTGGCCATCCCCGAAATCGATCCGGCGCGACCGCCACGCGGTGGGCACCTGCACCAGCTTCCCGCCGCGACGTACCACGCCACCGCGCGCGCGATGCTCGACCATCGTCGTGGCG
>CBJLQC010000566.1:0-2005 GCA_966424955.1 uncultured bacterium
TGCGACTCGTGCGGCAACACGACGTATCGCACGGTGCCGCCGTGGCCCTTGACCGCGGCGTACATGCGCTCCGACTGGATCGGGAAGGTCCCCGAGTTGTTGTCGGCCTCGCCATGGATGAGGAGGATCGGCTCCTTGATCTGGTGCGCGAAGTTGAAGGGCGACATCGCGCTGTAGATCTCGGGCGCTTCCCAGAACGTGCGCTCTTCATTCTGGAAGCCAAACGGCGTGAGCGTGCGATTGTACGCGCCGCTCCGCGCAATGCCGGCGCGGAAGAGATCGCTGTGGGCAAGCAGGTTCGCCGTCATGAATGCGCCATAGCTGTGGCCGCCCACGCCGATGCGTTCGCGATCGCCGACGCCCATGTCCACGACCTTGTCCACCGCGGCCTGCGCGCTCGCCACCAGCTGCTCCACGTAGCTGTTGTTCGCGGTGTCACCGCCAATGATCGGGATGGCGGGATTATCGAAAACTGCGTAACCCTGGGTCAGAAAGAACAAGTGCGAAGTGCCGCTCACACTGGTAAAGCGGTTGGGTGAACCGCGTACCTGCCCCGCGGCATCCGCGCTGGCATACTCGGTGGGATACGCCCACATGACGACCGGCAGCCGCGTGCCCCGCTGATAGCCGGGCGGCAGATACAGCGTCGCCGAGAGCGGCACGCCATCCGCGCGCTTGTATTTGACCAGCTGTTTCGACACACCAGCGAGCTGCGGCGCCGGATCGGGGAAGCTGGTCAATGCGACGAGCTTCCCGCTGCCGACGTCTCGCAAGTGGTAATTGGGCGGCTCGGTGACCGATTCGCGGCGTGTAATGATGCGGCGCGCCTCCTGGTCGAGCACCTCGACGACGGTCTCGTAATGGCGCCGGTCCGATTGCCACAGCCGCTCCGCCCGCTGCGCGCGCAGGTTGTAGCGGTCGAGGAACGGGCGATCGCCGTCCGGCGATGCGCCCGTCCCGGTCAGATAGATCTCATCGCCGTGCTGCATGATGACCGGGTGCGTGCGACCCGGACGCAGCTCCGGTGTTCCCGGATTGCGATAGGCATCCTCGGTGCTGAGATCCCACAGCAGCTGCCACGGCTGCTGCGGCGCATCCGGATTGATGAGCCAGGTCTTGCGCCAGCGTTTGCTGCGCTCGAAGTCGCTGAGCAAGGCGCGGCCATCTTCCAGCCACGCAATGCTGGCAAAACGCTCGGGGGTACGCGCGATCTCGGCGGGCTGCGCCTTGAAGGGCGCGCTCAGCATCATGACCTTGTCGCGCTTTTCCGCTTCCTTGCGCGGATTGCCTTCGTCGAGCGCCTCCACCCACACCAACGTCGCCGGCGCGCTCGCCCGCCAGGCCGCCTGGCGCGGCAGCGTCGTCACGAAGCCGGGCGCGCGGTCGTCATCGAGCGGGTAGGTCGCCACCGTGTGGACCACGTTGCCGGTCATGTCCCAAACTTCCGTCGTACGCGGGAAGTTGTTGTACGGCACCTGGTACGAGTACGGCTTGCGGATGCGCGTAACCAGCAGGAACTCGCCGTTCGGCGCGAGCGACGTACTGGCGTAGACCGCGGGTCCGCCGATCGGCATCAGGCTGCCGGTGCTCACGTCGATGAATGCGAGCTGGGTGGTGAAGTAGTAGTCGAAGAGCGCTTCATCGTGCGCATCAGTGAGCAGATCCTGGTACGTGCGCGCCGGCGCGGTGCGCCCCGCCGATTCCTGGATGATCGGGCCGGCCGGCACGCGCGGCGGCGCCGGTGCCTGCGCCGCGATGTTGTCGGGCACGAAACGGCAGAGCATGCGCGCGTTGTCAGCCAGCCACGAACACACGGCGCCGCCACCGAAACCGCCGGTGCCGCTCGCGTTCAGCCGCCGCTCGCTGATGCGGCGTGCTTCGCCCGTGCCCGGATCGGCGGTCCACAAATAGACACCGCGCTCGGTCGTGTTCGTGAACGCGAAGTCGGCGGGGAGCAGGCCCGCCCGGCCCTGGAGCGCGGGCAGCCCGTCGCCCTGAACTACGC
>CBJLQC010000567.1:0-2004 GCA_966424955.1 uncultured bacterium
GAAGAAGAGAACTGGCTGGGAAATCTGCCGCGACCGCACCTCCTCGTGTCTGTCGGCGGGAAGACGCGATATTGGGCGCTACAGGATGAAGCGCTCGCGAGCGCCGTGAAACGGCTTGCAGACAAGGCACGGTCGGCTGGCGGATCGCTCATCGTCGCAACAAGCCCGCGGACGCCCCCTTCCGCCATCGAAGCAATCGCTCGCTCAGGCACCAAATGCGAGATCGTCGCGGATGGCCGGGTTCGCTACCCCGTGCTGCTTGCCGATGCAGACGAGCATTACGTCACGGCGGACAGTGTATCGATGATCTCGGAGGCGGTACTGACCGGTAAGCCGGTCGGCCTCATTCCGGTTGATCTCGATGAAGAGGGAGAGCGGGCACTCGGCACGAACGGTTTTTCCACCTCGAGGCGCGACGTCCGCCGTTTCTGGGCAAAGCTGCAGTCCAAAGGACTCGTGGGCACGACCGATGAGCCAAAGGCTGGAACCGTCGAAGACCCTGTCGAAACCGCCGTCGCGACGGTGAGAGAATTGCTAGGCGACCGCGTCGAGTAGCTGCCACCCGCGATAGCGGTCGACGAGCCGAAGCGAGTCATGCCGGACATGGTTCGCCGCCATCTCCGCCTTCAACTCCTGGCGCGTGACCTCGCCCGAATCCACGAGATCGGCCAGTAGCGAATAGACCAGCGCCTCCTGCTTCGGGTCCGGATGCTCCTGGTAATGGCGGCTGGCCCAGCGGCGGAGGAAATCGAGCGGCCCGCGCTCCCGGAGTGTGTAATCGACCGGAAGGGCGGTCTTCCAGGGCTGAGTCCGGCGCTTGGTCGTGTGAAGGATGCCGGTCTCCGGCGTCACCGACGGCCCCTCCTACGGCGGCGTGTCCGCCGGGTTGACGTCGCCCTCGCGCGTACATGCGCAGAGCTCCGCGAGCAGGAGAACACTCAGCGAAAGGTGGAGGCGTGCGTAGAGCATGGCTTTGTTTCCTGTGTGCGATGTTGCCGTCATCGTTGTCCGCGCAATCACTGCTGGACCGCACGCCCAACGTCAGTGGCGGCTGGGTGGGCACGCCCGGCACGGTTTATTTCAACTTCCTGCATCGATTTACGCATAGCGGCGCTCCCGAGCGACAAATTACCAACTATCCAACTTTCCTGCTCGGCTACGCGCCACTTCGCCACACGCTCCTCGCCGTCAATTACTCCACCCGCTCCGATATCGCCCCGCGCTTCCCGAATGAGTACGAGCTGTTCGCGCGCGTCGCGCCCTGGCGCTTCGTCTCGTTGCAGGCCGGCTACAACAACGCCGCGGAAAGCCTGGATGGCGAGGTTGGTGTAGCGCACGACATCGGGCCGTTGCATTTGATGGCGGCCGGCCGCGTGTTCAGCCAGGGATACGCGGCCGACACCACGCGCTTCGCGTTGGCGGGGGGCGGCACCGTGCAGATCTCGCGGTGGTTGGCGCTCGGTGGCGACGTCGCCAGTCTGCTCGAGCGGCGTGACAACGAGAAGCTCGCCTGGTCGGCCGCGCTGCAGATCGCGATTCCCTACACGCCGCACACCTTCTCGCTGCAGGCGGCCAACACCAGCACGGCGACGCTGCAGGGGCAATCGCGCGGACTGGATGATGTGCGCTACGGCTTCGAGTTCACGGTACCCATCACGCTGGCGCGGTTCTTTGGTGCGGCCGCCACGTCCGCCTCCAATCCGGACAATGCTACGAACGCGCAAGCTGATGTCACCGTGGAGATGCGCTCCATTCAGTTCGTGCCGGCGACCGTGCGCGTCCGCGTGGGCCGAGCGGTGCTGTGGAAGAACAACGATCAGTTCGCGCACACGGTCACAGCTGCGGATGGAAGCTGGACGTCCCCGTTGATCGAGCCGGGGAAGACGTATCGGCGCGTGTTCGAAGCACCCGGCACTTACGCCATCACCTGCACGCCGCATCCGTTCATGAAATCGACCGTGGAGGTAGTCCAATGATGGGGACGCCGGATGGGGGCTGCAGGCC
>CBJLQC010000568.1:0-2003 GCA_966424955.1 uncultured bacterium
GCTCGCGCTCGATGTTCGACGCTTCCGCCGCACCATCGCCTTCCGCCTGCTGGCTGCCACCGAATCAGGCGAGCTGGGTGACTGCGCCGTGGAAGAGCTGGGTGATCTGCGCACCGTGATTGCCGGCGATCGTTACGCCGAATGCATTCGCGATTTCGTGCATTGAGCGCGGACCATACGGATATGAACCGCATGATGGTTGGCCAGCCGCCGAAATTCTCGACTGCACTGCCGAGAACTTCCACGCCCGCGCACTGCGCGGGCCCCTCGCGCGACGGCGCGCGTGCAACGGAACCGCAAGGTGCAACAGAGCTTGCGCGAACGGAGAAAGATTCGCCAGAAACCGGATCACGTCTTGCCAAAACGCGGCAGCGTCGCAGAGAACCTGGACCAAGGCAGGCGCCCATGAAGCGCAGCGTGAAGTGGCTCGGAGAACGACTCGAATTCTGTCTCGGCGTGCTGCTCGTCGCATTGCTGCTGCCGTTGCTGGCCTTCGTCCTGGTCGTGCTGCGCAGCGTGCTGTTCGTGGCGGCCATCCTGGGGCTGAGCGTCTCGGTCCTGTTGTACTGCACCTACCCGCGTTTTCGCCACTGGGCCGAACACATCGCGCATCCCGGCCCGCGGCTGAGAGTGAGGTAACCGTATGATCAACCGGCGAAATCTGTTGAAGACAATGGGGGTGGCCGGCGCCGCACTGCTGCCCAAACGCGCGCAGGCCGGCGAAGCCCCAGCCGGCGAGACGGTCGGCATCCTGGTGGACACTACCCGCTGCGTGGGCTGCCGGACTTGTGAATCAGCCTGTTACGATGCAAACCAGGCCATGGGCATCACGTACGACGAGACGGTTGATTATGCCGTGCCCCGTCGGACCGATGACAAACGCCTGACCGTCATCAACCGCTACGACACCGCGCAGGGCGAGGTGTTCGTGAAGAGCAGCTGCATGCACTGCCTGCAGCCGGCCTGCGCCTCGGCGTGCCTGACCCGGGCCATGCACAAGACGACCGATGTGAAGGGCCCGGTCGCCTGGGACGGCGACAAGTGCATGGGCTGCCGCTATTGCATGGTCTCCTGCCCGTTCGATATGCCCAAGTTCGAGTATTTCAGCGCCAATCCGCGCATCAACAAGTGCGTCATGTGCTGGGAGCGGCTCACGCGCGGCGAACAGCCGGCCTGCGTCGCGCACTGCCCGGCGGACGCGCTCATGTTCGGCGAGCGGACCAGGCTGCTGCACGAGGCGCGCAGCCGCATCTACAACGAGCCGGACCGCTACATCTCGCATATCTACGGCGAGCGGGAAGCGGGTGGCACCAACGTGCTGTACCTGGCCGGCGTGCCGTTCGATCAGCTCGGCTTCCCGAAGCGCATTGCCAACGAGTCGTACCCGGCGATGACGCGCGAATTCCTCTACGCGGTCCCGGTCGTCATCACGCTGGTGCCACCGCTGATGGTGGCGCTGCGGCGGGCGTCGATCGCGCGCGAGGAAGCGGCAGCCGATCACATGGAAGGAGCGTGACGCATGAACGCCGCGGTTGCTCCATCACGAAAGGCCCTGCTCAAGTCCGAGCTGGCCCGCTTCGGCAGGTTCATGCTGCAGGAGCTCAAGCCCAAGGGTAAAGTGTTCACGCCCTTCAACATCATCACGGGCGGCATCATGCTGCTGGCCGCGGTGCTGCTGGCGTATCGCTTCTGGAAGGGCATCGGCTCGATCACCAACCTCAACCAGGACTATCCCTGGGGCTTCTGGATCGGCTTCGACGTCGTGACCGGTGTCGCTTTCGCGGGCGGCGCGTACGTCGTGACCTTCATGGTCTATATCCTGGGCCAGGAGAAATACCATCCGATCGTGCGCGCGACCGTGTTGAACGGATTCCTGGCCTACGTGTTCTACGACAATGCGCGCCACCGGATCGACTCGTTCCTCGGAGGCGGTACCGCGTTCGACCAGGTCGATCTCGCCAGTCGAACGCTGATGGCGGGCGGCTGGACAGGATCGGGATTAT
>CBJLQC010000569.1:0-1997 GCA_966424955.1 uncultured bacterium
AGACACGCCATGAGAAAGATCAGGATCATCGAACACATCTCGCTGGACGGCGTGGTCCAGGTAACGGACGATGACGACAACTTCCCGTACGGCGACTGGAAGGCGCCCTACCGGACACGCGCGGGCGGAGCGGCCATTCTCGCGGCCTATGGGGAGCGCTTTGACCTGCTGCTTGGGCGTCGCACCTACGATTACTGGTCGCGCTCGTGGCCTCAGGCACCGAGGAGTCCGCTGGCGGACCGTCTGAATGCGGCCACCAAGTATGTCGCCACTCACCGTAAGGAAAGCCTGCACTGGGGGCCATTCGAGGGTTTTGGACCGGACATCATCAGCGATATTCGTCGTATCAAATCGGGGGAGGGCCCGGACCTGGTTCTCCCGGGCAGTGCCACACTAGCGTCGCACGTGCTCGAACATGCGCTTGCGGACGAGGTGCTGCTGATCATCTATCCGGTGCTGTTGGGTATGGGGAAACGCATCCTTGCCCAAGGGTCCGCGCCGCGCGCATTCGAGCTGGTCGGGACGCAGCCAATGAAGTCGGGGATCCTTCTCAGCACGTACAGGGCACCCGGGCCTCTGAAGAGTGGGTAGTTCGTCGCCGCAACGTGGCGGCCGCGATCGGCCGGATTTTGGTGTCGTCTATCGCACCGCCACTTCGGCAGCCAGGCAGCAGTTTCTGAAAGCAAGCCTTTCCTGGGAGCAAAACATGACGCATGTGCGCGTGCACAACTTTACCATCTCGCTCGATGGTTACGGCGCCGGGCCACGGCAGACTCGTCAGGATCCGCTAGGCGTTGGTGGTGAAGAGCTGCACGAATGGCTCGTTGCTACCCGCGCGTTCCATCGCATCAATGGCAAGACCGGCGGCACCACCGGTGTCGTTGATGACATGGCAGCGCGGTTTGGAGAGGGAGTTGGCGCATGGATAATGGGCCGCAACATGTTCGGGCCGATCCGTGGTCCCTGGACCGATGACGAATGGCGCGGCTGGTGGGGGAAGAATCCGCCCTACCACGGCCCGGTATTCGTGCTGACGCATCACAGCCACTCGCCGATCGAAATGGAAGGTGGCACCGTCTTCCACTTTGTCACGGGTGGTATCCATGAAGCCCTGGAACGCGCGATCGCATCAGCTGAAGGAAAGGACGTTCAGATCGGCGGCGGCGTCAGCACGATCCGCCAATACCTCGAAGCGCGGCTAATCGACGAGCTGCACGTGGCGATAGCGCCACGGTTGCTCGGTTCCGGCGAGCATCTCTTTTATGGCCTCGATCTCGCGGCCCTGGGCTATGAATGCAGCGGCCATGTGCCGACCGATGCCGCAACGCATGTCACGCTCACAAAATCAATCGCACAAGCGGTCCGGGATAGTTCAGGACGCTGAATTCGTCAGCCAGTTGACGCTGCGAGATGAAATGTCGGATCTAACGGCGCGCGTGGAACCGAAATAGGGAGACCTGCCGTTACGCGGCGCCGAGTGCCGCCGCCGTCGCTTCCAGCAATTCAATGAGTCCCGAATTCAGATAGGCGTGGTGGCCCTCCTCTTTCAGCCACCACATCAAGCTGTTCGGGCCGCCGCCGCTCTTCAACGGATGGTCCGCGTACCGATACTTATCCCAATGCTCATCGAGGCGGGTGATCAATGATCGGCGGGCAGCTTCCAGTGCCCGTACCTCTGCTGCCATCGTCCGCAGTCGATCGGCGGCCATGCCCGAGTTACCGCGATCGCGCTCGGCTGCGGCCGCATCGATAGCGTGGCGGACCGCGGCCGGCAGCACGCGCCGGCGCCCCAGATACTCGAGGAGCTCGCCGAGCAGGATGTAGGACTCGTACGCGTCCTTGTTTTTACGCACGATCGGCCGCGCACCGCGAAAGGCGCCGGCGATGCCCGCGGTGCGCGCCAGGTAGGCGGCATCGCGCGCGCGGTTTTCAGGTGTGAGCCGCGCCGCGCACGTCGCCGTATCGGTCCAGAACGTGGCGAACAAATCTTCGCGTGC
>CBJLQC010000570.1:0-1993 GCA_966424955.1 uncultured bacterium
GACACAAGTGCTCGCAAGTGCGGGCGCGATCCGCATTCCGCTGAAGACCGTGCCCTACAGCATCGATTACGGGCGCACCGAGCTGGAAGGCTATGCGATCGACCGGCGCGACTTCTATCTGCCGTATCTCAAGCTCGTGGGCACGGCCGAGGGCGGGCCGCGCTTTCCCGAGCGTGCGCGCGCGGCCGAGCTGGAGATTCGCGAGGCGGATGCGCCCATCGCATTGGAAGCGCTGCGCCGCGTGTATTCGGTGCCCAGCTTTCCGCTACTGGGTGAGGCCAAGTCCGCCTTTCGCAAGCTTGCCTTCGACCTGGATCCGGACGCGTTCGACAAACAGTCGCCCGTGTTGTTTGCCGACCGTCCGCAGGGCGACGACGTCGCCGCTCATCTCCGGCTCCTCTCCCGGGCGTTGCTGGCCCGCAAGCGCGTGAAGTTCCGCTACCACGGCATCTACCGCGGCGCGGAAACGCAGCGTGATGTCGACGGCTATGGCCTGCTGTTCCAGGGCGGGCAGTGGTATCTGATCGGCTACGACCGCCTGCGCAGCGACGTGCGCGTTTTTCGGGTCGGCAGAATGGAAGATGTCGCGCCCAACAAGGCGTCGCCCAACACACCCGATTACGAGGTGCCCGCCGACTTCGACCTGAGCAAATACCAGGGCCGGCAGCCGTGGGAGCTGGGTGAAGCCGAGGAGCAGCCGATCACGGCGCGTGTGCTGTTCAGGTTCCCGCTCAGCCTCTGGGCCGAGCGCAATGGGCATGGTGTGGAAGAGTCGAAGCATGACAACGGCGACGTCGTGCGGCTCTTCACCGTGCATCAGACCAATCCGTTCCTGCGCTGGCTGCTCGGCTTGCAGGATGAGGTGGAGATCCTCGACCCGGCCGAGCTGCGTGCCGAGCTGCGCGCCATGGCGGCGAGGATTCTGGAGGCGCATGGCGGCCGCTGACCAGCTGGAGCGCATCCTCTACATCATTCCGCGCGCAGCGCGCGCGGAAGGCGCATCGCTCGAGGAGCTGGCGCGCGCGCTCGAGGTCGACGAAGCCACCATCCTGCGCGACATCGAGGAAGCTACGTCGCGCGTGTACTACCATCCGGCCGGCAACGTAGACCCCTTCGACATCTTCATTGATGGTGAGCGGGTGCGCGTGCACGCGCCCCATGATTTCCGGCGACCCGTGCGGCTGAACGCGCGCGAGGGTCTGGCGCTCGAGCTGGGACTGCGCGTGCTGGCCGCCGATCTGGGCGGCGAGCGGCGCGCGCATGCGCTCGAGCTCGCGGAACGGCTGTCGGCGCAGGTTTCCGCACCCGAGCTGACGCTGCAGCCGGCCTTGGGACGCGGGCCGCAGCAGGAAGAGGTGGAGGCCGCCATCGACGTCGATATCGGTGAGGACGAGGTGCGCGGCGCGCTGGCGGATGCGATCACGCGCCAGCGCATGGGCGTGCTCACGTACCTGAAGCCGGGCGAGGCGCCGGCCGAGCGGCGCATCGCGCCGCGGAAACTGATTTACGCGAACGGGCACTGGTATGTGGCCGCGCGCGACCTGGCTTCCGGCGAGGAGCGCAACTTCCGGCTCGACCGCGTGCTGCGCGCGCGGGTCTCCGATGAAGCAGCGCCTCCCGCGGGCGATGCGCCGGTGGCTGTCCCGTTCCACACGGATGCCGCGGACGTGCAGGCCGTGGTTCGCTATTCCCCGCGCGTCGCGCGCTGGATTGCCGAAGAGAACGGCACGTCGCTCGAGCCGGATGGCTCGCTCGTGCTCACGCATCGCGTGGCGGATCCCAAGTGGCTGGTGCGGCACGTCCTGCAGTACGGTGGTGATGCAGTCGTCGAGACGCCGGAACTGCGCAATCTGGTGGCGGAAGCGGCGGCCGCGCTGGCTCGGTGAGTTACGGCGGCGTCTGCAACTCCGTATTTTGAGAGCATGCATAAATCCATAGTAATTCTCAGTTTGATGCTCAGCGTCGCGCCGCGGCTGGCCGCCAGCAGCTCGCG
>CBJLQC010000571.1:0-1993 GCA_966424955.1 uncultured bacterium
GGACGCTGGGGCACGGGTGCCTGGGGCTTTTCCCTGGAACACGCGACCGTAAACACGGCGACGAGCGCGACGAGGAGCATGCGCATGAATTCGACTCCACTTTGCCTGGTTGAAGCCGATAGCGTATGAATTGTCGCGATGATTGTCCACCTCATCGACGGCACGTACGAGCTCTTCCGCCACTTCTACGGGCAGCGCCGCTTCAACAAGGGCCAGGACGCGCCGTACGGCGCGGTCATCGGCGTGCTCAACACGGTGCTGCAGATGATCGAGACAGGCGCAACCCATATCGGCGTGGCCACCGATCACGTGATCGAGTCCTTCCGCAACGAGCTGTGGCCGGACTACAAGACGGGCGCCGGGGTGGAGCGCGCGCTGCGCGCGCAGTTCACGCCGCTGGAACAGGCGCTCGAAGCAATGGGCGTTGTCGTGTGGCCGATGGTCGAGCTGGAGGCCGACGACGCGCTGGCCTCGGCGGCCCACCTGGCGGCGGCCGACCCGCGCGTGGACAAGGTCTGCATCTGGACTTCGGACAAGGACCTCGCGCAGTGCGTCGTGGACGACCGCGTGGTACAGGTCGATCGCAAGAGCGGGAAGATCCGCAATGCGCAGGAAGTCGTGGCCAAGTTCGGCGTGCCGCCCGCGGCGATCGCGGACTACCTCGCGCTGGTCGGCGACAGCGCGGACGGCTATCCCGGCATTCGCGGCTTCGGCGCGAAGACGGCCGCCGACGTGCTCGCGCGCTTCCACCACATCGAGGAGATGCCGGACGAGGTACTGCGCGATCAGAAGGAGCTGGCGCTGTTGTTCAAGCGCCTGGCCACCCTGGTGATCGATGCGCCGCTGTTCGAGAGTGTGGACGAGCTCGCGTGGCGCGGCACCCGCGCGAACTTCGCGGAGCTGGCCGCGCAGATGCAGGATACGCGCGTCGCAGAGCGCGCGGAGCGCGCACTCGCGAAGGCGCGCGCTGCGAGCCGTGATTGACGGCTAGCGGGGCTCGCGCGGGCGCGCGACCATGATGCCGTCCTGGCGCGGGATGAAGATGACCCGCTCGCTCAGCGGGTTCTCACTGATCTCGACACTGTCGCCGATCAGCGGCGCATGCATCATGTGCAGCTTGCCGCCCTTCCAGAACGCCAGTCCCGTGTGGGCGACGTCGAGACCCTTGACGCTGCTGGTCGCCGCGATGACGTCACCGTTGCGAATGCGGTCCGCCACCTGCTCGATCCGGTCTTCCGGAATCATGTAACGCGGCTGCTGGTTCAGTTGTGTCTCACGCTCGCGCACGGCGCCAAAAACGGCGTCGTCGGCGAGCTGACGATAGGACTTGCGGTGCTGTGTCATGAAGTCGATCGGCTCGCCATCCACTACGCCGCCCAGCACGCGCGTTCGATCTTCGACAATGCCTTTGCGGTCGTTGTTGCTGATCCATTCGCTGAAGTAGTGCAGGCGGCTGGGATAGGCGTCCAGCTTGCCATCACGGTAGCGTATGGCGCGCAGTGCCGCGCGATAGTCGGCGAAATCGGATTGCCGGGCGCGAATCACGCGCGCCAGCGCGAGCATGCTCTCGACGTACGTGACACAATCGAACTCGCGCAGGTTGACGACCAGCCGCTCGGGGCCAGGTGCCTCCAGCGTGGCGGGTGTGTACGGCGCGCCCACGAACCAGCTGCCCACCCGGGCCACCACCTCGCCGATCGGCAATGTGTCCAGCCGCTCCCGGCGCGCGCGCGCGATGGTCGCCTCGAAAATCTCCTGGTCACCGTCCGCCGTCGGCGCCGCTTGCGATGGCTGTGGTTCCGGTTGGCCGGCACACGCCGCCAGACAGCACGCAGTGATGTAAATGGCTCGCTTCACGCCCGCCCCCGTTTGATGTGTTGCGCTTGGACCTGACGACGGGAATAATGTCGAGTTACGGCCGGCAGGTCCACAATTTCATAAAATGCCCACGAAGTAGTACCGCAACGCCGGGGAATTGATTCTTGGAATTCTT
>CBJLQC010000572.1:0-1989 GCA_966424955.1 uncultured bacterium
CGAACAGGCGGCGCGCCTCGCGCGGACGTCCCAGCGCGAGGGCAGCCAGCGCGGTCTCGTACTGGGCCAGGTCGTCGGCCCGGTTGAACGCGGCAACTCGTGCCGTCCACAAATACGCCGAGCTGCGGTCACCGCGGAGCAATGCGTAACTGCGCAGCGCGCGTGCTTCGAGCGAGCGCGGCACGCGCCGTCCGCTGAGCTGCCGCGACACCGAGTCCGCGCGCGCGAACTGGCCGGACCGCATGAGGGCGTCCGTCAGCCAAACCGCGTGCAGGGGCTGCGTGGTATCCCGCTGCGCGGCCAATTCGAACAGCATTGCTGCAGTTGTATAGCGGCGCTGCATGTAGTGGTCGAGCCCGGTGACGTACGCCTGGTAGGCATGCAGCTCCGGCACACTGCGCCGTATCGGGTGGAACATGCTCTCGTTGTGCAGGATCGCGCCGACAACGGCACTGCGCAGGCGGTCCACGCCGCGCATCGGATTGCTGGTGTCCGCGGCGACCTGCGGTACGCTGCCCAGCATGAGCGACGTTTTCAGATCGTCGATCTCGATGCTGAAGCGCAGGGAGTCGCCCGTCTGGTAGAACGAACCCCAAACCACGATCTGCGCGCGTGTCCCGCGCGCGAGCCGCGTCGAGCGCTCGACCAGGTCGTAGCGGGCCAGCCGCGCTGAGCGCAGGTAGGCGAGCGTGGTCGCGGTCGGGACGACTTCGCGGCGCGGCGCGTAGAGGCTCAGCACGCGCGTGATCCAGTCCGCGGCAACCAGCCCGAGCGTATCGAAGCGTGCTTCGCCGGTGCGATTGTCGAGGGGCAGCACGACCACCCGATCGGGCGTGATGGCGGGCGTCCGACGCTGCACGCGCCATTCGAGGAACAGGACCACCGCTACCGCCAGCACGAGAATCCCGACGACCAGGGTACGCAGTCGGCCGCGCCGGCGGGCTTTCCTTTCCTCCAGCACATAGTTGAGGTTGCGTCCGCGGGATCGCCGGGTCCGGGGCGGCATCACGCAGGCGGCGAAAATTGCGCAAGCATAGGCATGGCGGAGGTTCCGGGAGCCGGGTACGGACGGTATCTTGGTGTCATGCTACTGCGCCTGATCTACGAAGACAAACTCGCGCAGGCGAGTTATCTGCTGGGTTGCCAGGCGACCGGAAACGCCATGGTGATCGATGCGAATCGCGACGCCGAGCAATACATCCGGCTCGCGCGCCGGGAAGGGGTTCGCATCACACACGTGACGGAAACGCACATACACGCGGACTACCTGTCGGGTTCGCGCGAGCTGGCGCACGCGACGGGCGCGCAGTTGTACCTCTCGGGTCATGGGGGTGACGGTTGGAGCTACCGCTTTCCCGAGATGTCGAACGTGGAGCTGCTGCATGATGGCGCCGTGTTCAAGGTCGGCAACATCCGCGTGGAGGTGCTGCACACGCCCGGGCACACGCCCGAACACATCGCTTTCCTGATCACGGACGCGGCCAGCGCGGACCAACCGATCGGTCTCTTCAGCGGCGACTTCGTTTTCGTGGGTGACGTGGGTCGCCCGGATCTGTTGGAGAAGGCGGCCGGGTTCGCGGGAACCATGGAAGCGGGCGCGCGCGAGCTGTACCGTTCGCTGACGCGGTTCCGCGCGCTGCCCGACTACCTGCAGGTGTGGCCGGGCCACGGCGCCGGCTCGGCATGCGGCAAGGCGCTCGGCGCGGTGCCACAAACGACCGTCGGCTACGAGAAGATGTTCAATCCCGCGCTGGCCGCGCAGACCGAAGCCGAATTCGTCGACTTCATCCTCGCCGGTCAGCCGGAGCCGCCGAAGTATTTCGCGACCATGAAACGGCTGAATCGCGACGGGCCACCGCTCCGGGAGCGATCGTCCACGCCCGCGTCGCTGCCGGAGCAGACGCTGCGTGACTTGCAGGAAAGTACGCAGCTCATCGATACCCGCGCCGCGACAGCCTTTGCGCGCGGACACCTGCCCGGCTCCATTAA
>CBJLQC010000573.1:0-1989 GCA_966424955.1 uncultured bacterium
CCTTCGGCGCATGCGCGGCGCGGTGCCGGGCGTGCCCGTGATGGCGCAGCCGAATGCCGGACAGCCACAAGTTTCCGCGGGCGGAGAGGTGACATACCCCGCCGATCCGCAGAGCTTTGCGCAGAACATCGCGCGACTCCTGGCGGAAGGCGCGGCCGTCGTCGGTGGTTGCTGCGGCACCACGCCGGAGCATATCCGCGCTCTGCGTGAAGACCTGAAATGAAAGAGCTCCGCTGGGTCCAGCCCAACTGGAAGCAGCGCAAGTACGAGCTGCGTGACGGCTCGGCCACGATCGCGCGTCTCGAGTTCCGGGGCACGTGGAAAGAAGACGTCGCCATCTTTCTGGACGGCGAAGAGCTGGGGATTCGCAGCGCCGGCTTCTGGAGGACGACCTATGCGATCATGCTCGGCGAGCGCGAAGTCGCCGTCTACAACGGCCCGACCGCGCGCAAGCAGCTGGCTTTCGTGAATGGCCGCCGGTTCACATGGAAGAGCAAGAGCATCTGGTCGAGTCCAAACAGCTTTGTCGCCGATGACAATCACGTGCTCATGACGTTCCGCAGCAAAGCCCGCTGGTTCCGCAGTGAATGCCTCGTCCAGGTTTCGCCCGGCGCGGACAAGTATCCGGAGACGCGGCTGTTGCTCGCGTTCGGCTGGTACCTGACGCTGAAGCAGTCGCAAGCAGCGGCGGCGGGGGCCGGCTAGCTCACGGTCGCGCGCGCAGTACGGGCTGCAGCAGCTCCGGCAGCGTCACGCCCTCACTCAGCTCCAGCTCGTAATGCACCCGCGTGTGCGGCAGCACGATGCGGATGAGCCTGGCCAAATCGATCGGTGTGCCGACTGCCACCGCGTCCACGCCGTTCTGCGCGGCCGCCTCAATGGTCAGCTGCAGGTCGCGCAGCTGGTTGTCACCGTAACCCATGGCCGGCAGGACGGCGCCCAGCTGCGGATACTTGCGATACGTATCGGCGATCTCACCAACGGCAAAGGGGCGGGGATCGATGATGTCCGCACCGAGCCGCTGCGCGGCAATCGTCGCAGCACCGTAGCGCATGCCGCCGTGGGTTGCGGTCGGGCCATCCTCGATGGCGATGACGCGCCGCTGCTTCAGCACATCCGGCTGGTCCACCGTGATCGGTGAACGCGCTTCCACGATGCGGGCGCGCGGGTTCACACGACCCGCGGTGGCACGCAGCTGTGCGACAGCTTCCGGTTCGGCCGTGTCCACCTTGTTGATCAGCAGCACGTCGGCGATGCGCAGATTCGTCTCGCCGGGGTAGTAGCTCAGCTCATGCCCGGCGCGATGCGGGTCCAGCACGCAGATGTGGAGATCGGGCAAGATGAAGGGCGTGTCGTTGTTGCCACCTTCCCAGACGATGATGTCGGCTTCCGCTTCGGCGCGCGCCAGGATCGCGGCATAATCGACCCCGGCCCATATCGTGCCGCCCGCTGCAATGTGCGGCTCGTATTCCTCGCGCTCCTCGATCGTGACCTCGCCTTGCACGAGGTCGTCGCTGCTCGCGAACCGCTGCACTGCCTGCGCGCGCAGGTCGCCGTAGGGCATGGGGTGGCGCAGCACGCCCGCCTTGCGTCCCGCAGCGCGCAGCGCGCGCACGATGGCGCGGCTCACCTGGCTCTTGCCCGCGCCCGTGCGGACGGCACTGATGGCGACCACCGGCAGCCTTGAGCGGAGCATGGTTGGTCGCGCGCCCAGCATGGTGAACGCGGCACCCGCGGCACTGCAGCGGCTGGCGAGATGCATGACATCGCTGTAGGCGAGGTCGCTGTAGGCGAGGACGCAGAGATCGACGCGCAGCTCGGCAATCAGCTGCTCGAGACGGTCTTCCTCGAAAATGGGGATGCCAGTGGGGTAGCGGCCGCCGGCCAGCTCGGGTGGATAGCGGCGGCCGGCGATGTGCGGGATCTGCTGCGCGGTGAACGCGACGACGTCGTAAGCTGGGTCCTCGCGAAAGACTACGTTGAAGGTGT
>CBJLQC010000574.1:0-1967 GCA_966424955.1 uncultured bacterium
GCCCACTTCGGCGCAGGCGGCCTTGCCGTCGGCGAGGAGGCGCTTCTTGAATTCCGCATCGAGCCAGGCCCGCGCGATCACGCGCGAGCCGCGATAGGGATAGTCCTCCTCGAATTTCTCCATGCGGGTGCGAATCTCGTCCGCGGTGACGATGCCCCGCTCCTCGAGCAGCTCCTGCATGGCGCGACTCATGATCTCGTATTCCGAGGGCGGACCGTCCTCGCCCGCAGCCGGCACGGCTTCGTGCGGATGGTCGTGCGCGTGCTGTTTGCGCGCGAAGTAATCGTAGGCAGGATTGCTCGTCACGTCATGCACTCCTCGTTTGCGGCACCGGCTCGAGCCAGTGCTCGTAGATCTCCATCTCGATGATGTCGCGCGCCGGACCCCGGTAGTGCGGCCAGACGTGCTGCTGCGGGAAGCGCACCCGGTAGAGCACCTTGCGCGGTTCGCCATCGAAGCCGTAGGCCAGCTCTTCGGGATTCCGGAAAGCGCCACAGACGCGCTCGATCACGCCTTCCTTGCCGCGGATGTAGTACGGCGTGCGGCGATGTCCCGGTGGAAACGCGCGCTTCACCACCACCCGGTCGCCGACGTTGAAGCGGTGCCCCGGTGCGGGCGTGTACGTGGAAGGCCGCGCGCGAGCATCCATGGTCTGTGGCCCCCTCATCACGGGTGCCCGCCCTTCTTCTTCACTGGGGGCGAGGTGTAATTCGGCACGTCGAAGCGTTTGCGGATCTCGGCCATCTTCGCCTGCAACCCGTCCTCGGTGATGAGCCCCTTCTCCAGCAACACCGTGCGCAACGCCACAGTGGTGCGCTCGAAATACTCGAGCTGGTAATAGCGATCGCCCAGATCTTCGGCCGCGCGGCGCAGCTCGTCGACGCGCACGAGATTGTTGCGGCTCAGCGTGCTGCGCAGCGCGTTTGCCTGCTTTTCCCAGAATTTCATGCCGTGGTCGGTGGTGTCGACCGGTCCGGCCGCCTCGCCGCCCATGTCGTGCGGCCCCTTGTTGATCGGCTGGTCGCTCATGCGTCGCCCTTCATCGCGGAAATCGGGAACTGCGGATGCCGTGCAGCATAGCACAGCGGCGAACCGGTTTGACGCGCGCAGCGGCGGGGGCGCGACGGTCGTGTCGCGGGCCTTATCGCCTCGCGGCGCGAGGCGCGCTACGGTTTTCCGCTTTCCGCCCGGTCGAGCGCTTTCAGGACGGCATCAGTGATGTCGAGCGCGCGGCTCGCGTAAACCGCTTCCTGCACCACGAGATCGAGCTTCTGCGCTTTGGCGATCCGCGCCACGATCGCACGCAGTTCGACGAGAAATTTCTGGCGTTCCTCTGCCTTCCGCCGTTCGACATCTTCGACAAAGGTGCGACGCGTCTGCTCGAAATGCTGGGCCAGACGCCCGAATTCGCGACGCTTCGCATTGATCTCCTCGGCTGCCGCATCGGGTGCGAGTGTCTCGAGCTGCTTTTGCAGCGCGGTGACTTGGCCGTGAAGGTCACGCATCTCCGCCTCGCGCACCGCGAATTCCTGCTTCAGCCGCTCGGCATCCTGGTGCGGGCGCTTCGATTCGGGCTCAATGCGGACCATGTTGATGAAGCCGATGCGCACGTTCTGGGCAAACGACGGGAGCGCCGGCACCGCCAGCGTCGCGGCGAATGCCAGCCACATGAGGGCGCGCTTCATGGGGCGAAGCTTACGCAAGTACCGCGGCAAGCTCCAGTGCCGGCCTCGGGACCCGGGCGCTAGTGACTCGCGTCGATGGCGCTGCGCTGGCGGCTCGCATACAGGCCGCCGATCAGCTCCGCCATGGCATTGGAGAGATTGTTGAGCGGATTGGCGCGGCAGTAGTTCTCGACCCATGCCTCCGCGGTCGCGACGCCGCCGGCGCCCAGTATGTCGTGCGTGTCGCCCTGCCAGCCGTTGTACGCGGTGCCGCGATAGGTGATGCCGAGCGCGATCCTCAAC
>CBJLQC010000575.1:0-1950 GCA_966424955.1 uncultured bacterium
GAGCCGCCCTTCGTCACGAACGCGACCGATGCAGTGCTCGGAGTGCCTTCGTACTTCTCGCTCGGGTTCCTGCGACCCGGGCCCACGGTGTTCTTTGGCTCGACGCCGCGTTCGCTCGGCTCGCCCGGCGCCGGCGGCTCTTTCGGATTTGCCGATCCCGATGCGCATCTCGGATACGCCTATGTCATGAACAAGCTGGACTTCTACCTGCTGGATGATCCGCGCGAGAAAGCGCTGCGCGATGCGCTTTATCGTGCACTGCGCCGGTTGACTGCCAGGAATGGCGTGACGACCATGGCCGCGACGTAGCGCTGTTGCGCGGGTCGCGCGCGCGGCCGAGATTGGCGTATGGCCGACCTTTCGCGGCGCGAGTTCATCAGCGCCGTGCCCGCTGTCCTGCTCGCGTCGACGCACATTGCACTCAACCGGATGCCCCCGGCGCGCATCGCACTCGTCTATGCGCCGGAATACGAGCGCGTCAGGCGCGCCGCCGAGATGTCGGCGCGTGAGGTTCAGCGTGCAGCCAGCCTGCTCCATCGCGAATTCGAATTCGCGGCGTACAGCACTGCCCAGGGCGTGACCTTCGATGAAACGCTCGCAGCGCTGATCGTCGCAACTCCGAAGCGCGTCGATGTTCCGGCCGTTCCTATCGCTGATGTGACCGGGACCTGGCCGTGCGGCCCCGATGTGTTGCAGCTGGCTCCCCAGCCCGCCGCACCGCAGCTACGCGTCTGGCATCACAGCCTCGAGCGTTTCGGTGCGGCCCAGCTCAATGACCGGTTTCGCGCCGCCGCCATCCCACCCGACGATCACGCCTGGCTCGGCTGGTTTGCCGTAAAGCTGTGCTGGGAAGCGACGGCGCGCGCCCGGCCGCCGCGCGAGCTGGGTTACGACGGACACAAGGGTATGGCGCTGCGGTTCAATCCGGCCGGCAGGTTGCTCCAGCCGCTGTACGTGGTGGAGAACGACCGGGTCACGCGCGAAATCCGCCCCAATGCTGACCAGGAAACGGCAACATGCGGATCCTGACGGCCGTGGTGGCAGTCCTGATCGCCACCTCATTTCAGACGACGTCGTCACCACTCGTACTGGTGAGCAATGAAGCTTCGTCGGACATATCCCTGATCGATGCTCGCACCAACAAGCTGGTCCGCCGCATCGTGGTCGGCGACCGGCCGCGTGGCATTCACGTTTCTCCGGACCGGCGCACACTGTACGTCGCGATCAGTGATCCGTGGGCGAACCGGCAGAGCGGCCGCGACGCGATCGTTGCCATCGATCTCGCGACGAAGCGCATCCGCTACCGCATCGAGTCGGGCAGCGATCCGGAGGAGTTCGCCGTCAGTCCAGATGGCCGTTATCTGTACGCGTCGAACGAAGACGCGGGCACCGCCTCGATGATCGATCTGAAAACGCGCCAGGTGCTGGCGACCCTGGTAGTCGGGATCGAGCCGGAAGGCGTCGCCGTCAGCCCGGACGGACGCTGGGTGTACGTGACCGCCGAGACCAGTAATACGATCAGCGTAATCGATACGGAGAAGCGCGCAGTAGTGAAGTCGTTCCTGGTGAACGTGCGCCCGCGCGGGGTTGCGTTCGCACCCGATGGCAAGCGCGCGTACGTGACGTGTGAGATCAGCAGCACCGTCGACATCGTCGATGTGGCTGCCCACGAAGTGATCGGCAGCATCGACATCGAAGATGGACGTGGTAAACCCGTGGGCGTCGCGGTAGCGCCCGATAATCGCCGGATCTACGTCGCGAACGGCGGTACCGCCGTCGTCACGGTCATCGACGCTGCCTCGCAACAGGTCACTGCCCGCATTCCCGTCGGCCGCCGGCCGTGGGGGCTCGCCATCACGCGTGACGGCAGTCGCGTTTATACGGCAAACGGTCTCAGCAACGATGTCTCGGTGATCGACACTCGGACCAACCGCGTCGTCGCTACGATCA
>CBJLQC010000576.1:0-1942 GCA_966424955.1 uncultured bacterium
CGCCCTCGCGTGAGCAGGCGAGGAGCTCGATCCTCGTCAGGTCCCTGGCCGCGCGACGGAAATAGTTGCGCGACGCGGCTTCAATGCCGTACGCGCCATTGCCGTAGTAAATGTTGTTGAGATACAGCTCGAGGATCTCGTCCTTCGAGTACTTCCGTTCCAGCGCACGCGCCAGCCGGATCTCCACGATCTTCCGCCCGATCGTTTTCTTGGCGCGCGGCACACGCTCGCGCCATACGCTGCCGCTGATCTGCATGGTGATCGTGCTGAAACCCTGCGCGAAACGCATGGACTTCAGGTTCGCCGCCGCCGAGCCCACGAAACGACGCCAGTCTACGCCGTGGTGCTCGTAGAAACGCTTGTCTTCGACGGCGACGAATGCGGCCGGCACATACTCCGGCAGCGATGAGAGTTTGACGACCTCGTGCTGGATGGGCGCGAGCTCGGCGAAGCTCCTGCCCCTGGCATCATACAGGATCGACTCGCCGCCCGGCTGGTACGCGATCAGCTGATCGACATTCGGACAGCCGCTCAAACCGCAACGCTCCCAGAACACCAGGGCGATGAGCAGTACCACCAGCAGACCCAGCGCCACACCGCGCCAGCCGAATCGTCTCACGTCAGGTACGCGGAACCGCATCGTCACGACGATTGCTGGAAGGCGGCCACCGTCTCAGGCAAACCCTGCTCCAGCGTGCGTGGCGCATAGCCGAGGTCGCGCGTGGCGCGCTCGTGGGTGTACAGCCAGTCGTCATTGATGGCGGTGGCCACCGACTCGCGCGAAACCGAGAAGCGCAGACCGGTTGGCCGCGCGATGGCATCGAGCACCGCGCCGGTGAGCATTGCCGCCCCGTTGGGAAGACGCAGCAGCGGCGCACGCGTGTGCGCCAGCGCCGTCGCGCGCTGCGCGAATTCGTTGACCGAAGCGCCTTCACCCGACAGCACGTAGACCTCGCCGATCTGGCCGCGCGTGCCCGCAGCCAGCAGTGCATCCACCACATCGTCGATGTAGACGTAGGAAAGCCGCGCCGGCCGGCGCAGCAGTCCGGGCACGCGGCGCTTCAGCAGGTCGCGCAGAAAACGGCCGCCCGGCCCATGATCGCCCGGTCCATAGACGAGTGATGGACAAGCAATGATCAATGGCACACCACGCTGCTGCGCCTGCCGCGCCAGCCGATGCGCTTCCGCTTTCGTGCGGTGGTAATGCGAAGGATACGGGCCCGCGTAGGCGTCGCGCGGCTCGCGCTCGGCCGGCGGCGATGGTCCCACCGCGACGGTACTCGACACATAGACCGCGCGCTCCGCCTGCGATTGCTCGAGTGCACTCAGGAACGCGCGCGTGCCGTCGATGTTGCTCCGCTCGAGCGCGGCCACATCGACGATGCCAATGTCGTAAACCGCGGCCAGGTGATACGCCAGCCGCGCGCCCCGCAGGCCTTGCACGTGGGCTTGCTCGTCGGCGACGTCGCCCGTCACCAGCTCGGCACCAAGCGCCGCGAGGTTCGCCCCGCGCGCCGGCGAACGGACCAGGCAGCGCACCGCTTCACCGCGCTCGCGCAACCGGCGCGTCAATCGCTCGCCGATGAAGCCCGTAGCGCCGGTGATGTAAATCATCTAATCGTCTTCGATCGGGCCGCTCGCCAGCCAGCCGATTTCGATCGCTTCGCCATCGACCAGACCATCCTCCTGCCCGACGACGATGTCCAGCTCGCGCCGCTTGTCGAGTTTCTCCTGCGATGGGAATCCTTCCGTCGCGGAGAAATCCTTGATGCGTATGATCCGCTCACCACCCCGCGGCCCGCGCACGCGCAGCCGCCGGCCGGGTGACAGATCCGCCAACGCAGGCGTCCCTTCCTGCAGCTTCAGCCGCAACAAATAACCGCGCAGCGGCACCGCCACCGAATCCGAAACACGAAAACGGAACGGACCACCCGCGGGCTCT
>CBJLQC010000577.1:0-1931 GCA_966424955.1 uncultured bacterium
GCAACGCGGCTCCCTTCATGAACGTGAGCACGCGGAATGGCAACGCGAAATTGGTGTGCTTGACCGGCAAAGCGTGGGCGGCGCCGCGGACGAGCGCGCGCAGACCCTCCGGCGTGCGGCGCGCCGCGCCCGCCAACCGGTGCGCCTGATGCATGGGATAACCGGCGAACAGCTCGTCGCCGCCATCACCACCCAGGGCCACGGTCACGTACTCGCGAGCGAATACGCAGAGCAATGCCGTCGGCAGGATCGAGGCGTCGCCCAACGGCTCATCCAGCACGTCGGGCAGCCGGGGCACCAGCTCCTGCATTTGGTCGCCGCGGAAGATGCGCACGTGATGGCGGCTGCCGATGTGCTGGGCAACGGTGCCGGCGTAGCTGCTTTCGTCGAAGCTGTGTTCGGTGAAACCAATGGAAAATGTTTCCAGCGCGCCGTGCCGGGCAGCGAGGGCCGCCACCGTGCTCGAATCCACGCCGCCGGACAGGAAGACACCGAGCGGAACATCGGATACCAGGCGGGATGCGACCGCCCGGTCCAGCTTCTCGCGCAACGTCTCAACCGCCTCCTCGTACCCGAGGCGCGAACGCACGGAGGGATCGAGCTTCCAGTAGCGGAGGTGCTGCAGCTCACCATTTTCGAGGATCAGGGCGCAGCCCGGCTCGAGCTTGCGCGCATCGCGCAGAATGGTGCGGGGCGCGGCCACGTACTCCGAGGCGAGGTATTCCGACAAAGCCTCGTAATCGAGCTCGCTATCGACATCGGGGTGCTGCAGCAGCGCGGTCAGCTCGGAGGCGAACAGGAAGAGATCGCGCGTGCGCGTGTAGTAGAGCGGCTTCTCACCCATGCGGTCACGGGCGAGCACCAGCCGCCGCGCGGCCGCGTCCCACAGGACGAGCGCGAACATGCCGTCCAGCCGGTCGAGAAAGTCCAGGCCCCATTCGTCATAGGCGTGCGCCGCGACTTCCGTGTCGGACCTGGTCCGGAACTGATGTCCGCGCGCGCGCAGCTGCTCGGCCAGCTCGCGATAGTTGTAGATCTCGCCGTTGCAGATGACGACGGTCGAGCTGCGCGCACCGAACAGCGGCTGGTGGCCGCCGGCCACATCGATCACGGAGAGGCGGCGATGGCCGAGCACGACGCCGCCATCCACGAACTCGCCTTCGTCATCAGGGCCGCGGTGACGGATGCAGGAGAGCATGGCGCGCAGCGCGCCCGCGTCGGCCACGCCGCGCGGATCGAACGTCGCGTACCCGGCAATGCCGCACATCAGGCCGCTCTCATCGGCACGCGTGCGAAGCCGCGCCAGCTGTTGCCGTTGTGCTGCTCGATATAGACGTCCTGTAATCCGGCCCGCTCGAACCAGCCCGCGAACTCCTCGCGCCGGATGTAGTAGGCAATGGGAGTGACCAGATGATCGAAAACAATCGATCGCTGCTCGCGGAAGGGGAACGGCGCGATGTAGGAAAGATAGGCGCCGTACGGCAGACCTCTGCCCTTGAGCGGGCCGTAAACCAGACGCGTGGCCGCGAAGAGCGGCACGGTCAGCAATCCGCTGAGCGCATCCAGCACGCCATGCGGCAGGCGCGACGTCACGTGCTCGCGAATCGGCGTCACCGTGTGCACGATCCAGCCGTTTTCCTCGCGCCCGTAGACCCACGCGGAGATGTGGCCGCCCGGATGTACGCGTGAGAGCAGCGCTCGAAAGCCGCGCTCGGGATTGGGCAGATGGTGCAGCACACCAACCGAGAAGGCGTAATCGAATACCGCGCGTACCGGCGGCTGGTTGAGGTCGGCCTGCACGATATGCACGTTGCTGAGGTGACGCGTGTTCGCGAACGCCGCCTCGACGGCTTCACCGAGATCGAGCGACACGACGTCCCGCGCTCCGAACTCGGCGGCCGTGATCCGCCGCACACCGCAGTCCAGTCCCG
>CBJLQC010000578.1:0-1925 GCA_966424955.1 uncultured bacterium
GTTGCGGCAGCGCGCCGGACTGCCCATGCCGACCGTCGCGATCGCGCCATCGCAGCAGCCCAACGCATTCGCGACCGGCCGCAACGCGAAGCACGCCGTCGTGTGCTGCACCGCCGGCATCCTGCAGCTCGTCAACAAGGAAGAGCTGGAAGGCGTCCTCGCGCACGAGCTGGCGCATATCAAACATCGGCACATGCTGGTCGGCACGGTGGCCGCCACCATGGCGGGCGCGATTGCGATGGTCGGCAACGTCATCAAGTGGGGCGCCATCTTCGGCGGCTTCGGCCGCGGCGATGATGAAGGCGGCAACCCGATCGTCATGCTGGCGATGGCCATCGTGGCGCCCATTGCGGCCATGATCATCCAGCTGGCGATCTCGCGGCAGAACGAGTTCGTGGCTGACCGCACGGCGTCGGAAATCACGGGACGGCCCCGTAACCTGGCCAGCGCACTGCTCAAGCTCGACAACTACGCGCACCGGATTCCCATGCAGGTGAACCCGGCCGCCGCGCAGCTGGCGATCGTCAATCCGCTGTCGGCTGGGCGGCAGCCCGGATTCCTGCGGCTGTTCAGCACGCACCCATCGACGGAAGAGCGTGTGGCTCGTCTCGAGGCGCTGCAGGCCGCGATCTGATTGAGCACCCAGCTCGGCGCCGGCCGCACGCTCATCATCGTCAACCCGAAGGCCGGGCAG
The DNA here is from genome assembly GCA_966424955.1 of uncultured bacterium. GTDB lineage: Bacteria > Gemmatimonadota > Gemmatimonadetes > Longimicrobiales > RSA9 > CBJLQC01. The sequence continues at coordinate 695 of CBJLQC010000578.1, forward strand.
GAAACGCTGCCGCGCTTGCGCCGCCGATTGGGCGGCGCATTCGCGGCCCGTGACATCAACTTCGACATCGTCACCACCGAGCATCCCGGGCACGCCACCGAAATCGTGCGCGATGCGGCGGCGCTCGGCTACACGAGGGTTTGCGTGGTGGGCGGCGATGGCACGATCGCCGAAGCCGCCACCGGCCTGGTCGGCACGGACATTCCCCTCGGCATCATACCACGCGGCACGGCCAACCAGGTTGCGCTCAACCTCGAGATTCCCATCGGCATCGAAAAAGCCATCGACGTCGCGGTGCATGGGGTCGCGCGTCCGCTCGATCTCGGGCAGGTCGACGGCAAGGCGTTCGCCCTGGTGGCCGGCGCCGGCTTCGATGCCGCGGTCATGGGCTCGGCGACGCGCGAGCTGAAAGAGCGCTGGGGCTTCGGCGCCTACATCTACGCCGCCCTCAAGCAGGCGCTGAGTGCGACGCCCGCGCGCTTCTGCATCACCACCGAGCAGACCCGGCTGGAGGTGAGCGGCGTGAGCGTCATGATCGCCAACGTGGGCAGCCTCTTCACGAAATACCTGCCGATCCGCTTCCCGCTCACGCCGCAGCCGCTCAGCTCCTGGCATGATGGCGTGTTCGACATCGTGGTGGTGGCACCGCACAATCTTCCCGACTGGGCCACGGTACTGTGGAATGCCGCCACCATGAAGTTCGGCGGCAACGACCGGCTCATCCACCTGCAGGGTCGCCAGGTCACCATCGAATCGGATCCCGTGCTGCCTACCCAGATCGACGGCGATCCGGCCGGAGAAACGCCCCTTACGGCACACGTGCTGGAACGCGGCGTGCGCATCATGCTGCCGGCGTGAGCACGCGCGCGGAAGTGCGCGTCGAGTACCTGCGCACGCCCGACGATACTCGCATCGCATTACATCGCCTGGGCGACCCACACGATCCGCGTGTGCTGCTCGTGCCCGGTACCTTTTCCAATCACACGTTCTGGCTGGGCACGCGCGGCGTCGGCTTTGCGCGTACGCTGTCCGACGCGGGCTGGGAAGCTTGTGTGCTCGATCCGCGCGGTCACGGCCTGAGCGACCGGCCGAGCAGTGACCAGGATTGGGATATCGACAAATGGGCGCGCGAAGATGTGCCGACCGCGCTGCGCGCGCTGGCGTCCGCGCAGCAGCCGCTGCACATCATCGGTCATTCCGCGGGCGGTGCCGTAACCCTGGCCGCGCTTGC
>CBJLQC010000579.1:0-1889 GCA_966424955.1 uncultured bacterium
CGCTGCGCAATGAGTTCGGCGGACATCCGGTGAAACCGCAGTGAGCCAGGACCTCACCGTCCCGTTGGCAGTCTCCGCCCGGCCGGGGAATCCGCAGCCGCTCAAAGCCGCGGGGCCATGCACCATGGTGATTCTCGGCGCCAGCGGCGATCTGACGCGCCGCAAGCTAATGCCGGCACTGTTTCATCTCATGGGTGACGGCTTGTTGTCCGACGACTTCGAAATTATAGGCGTCGGACGGCAGGACATGAGCGATACGGCTTTCCGCGACACTTTGTGCGACGCCACCGGGGATTCCGCCGCTGACTGGCCGCGGTTTGCCGAACGTATTCGTTACGTCGGCGGCAACCTGAACGAGGCCGCCCTTTACACAAGGCTGAAGGGACTACTCGGTGCGCACCGCGGGCATCTTTTTTACCTGGCCCTGCCTCCCGGAGTGTATGCCACGACACTCACGCACCTGGCCGACAGCGGTCTGGCCCCGCGTATCGCGCCGGACAACGATGCCTGGGTACGCATCGTTATCGAAAAGCCGTTCGGCCACGACCTGGCGAGTGCGCAGGCGCTGAACCAATTGATCAGCTCACGATTTGCGGAGCATCAGATCTTTCGTATCGACCACTACCTGGGCAAGGACACGGTTCGCAATCTGCTGGTCTTCCGGTTCGCCAACTCTCTGTTCGAGCCCGCGTGGGACCGCGAGCACATTCACCATGTGCAGATTACCGCCGCCGAAACGGTCGGCGTCGAGCATCGGGCGGGGTATTACGAGCATGCCGGTGTCGTGCGCGACATGTTTCAGAACCACCTCTTGCAGCTGCTGGCACTGACTGCGCTCGAGCCGCCGGCGTCATTCGCGTGTGACAACGTGCGCAATGCGAAGAACAAGGTCCTGAGTGCGATTCGCCCCATGACGGGCGCCGAGGTAACGCGCCACGCGGTGCGCGGCCAATACCGCGCCGGGTTTATCGATGGGAAACCGGTTGCGGGTTACCGCGCGGAGCCGGGCGTCGCGCGCGATTCGACCACGGCGACTTTCGCTGCCATCCGACTCCTGATCGATAATAAGCGGTGGCGAGGCGTGCCGTTCTTTTTGCGCTCGGGCAAGCGAATGGCGCGGCGGCTGACCGAGATTGCGATCCAGTTCCGCGAGCCGCCGCATTCCCTATTCACCGGACGCAGAAAGCGGGGCATTCCCGCCAACGTACTGGTCTTCCGGATCCAGCCGGACGAGGGAATTTCCGTAAGTCTCGAAGTAAAGGCGCCGGGCGTTGATCTCGACTTGGCCACGGCCCGCATGGACATGAGCTATGCCGCCTGCTTCGGCCCCCCGTCGCATACCGCCTATGAAACACTGCTTCTCGACTGCATGCTGGGCGATGCCACGCTATTCATGCGCAGTGATATGGTCGAAAACGCCTGGCGCGTCGTAGATCCGATCACGACCACGTGGGAGCGATCCGCGGGTTCCGAACTGGCGACCTACACCGCGGGTCAGTGGGGCCCGCGGGCCGCCGATGCCATCACGCGAGAAGATGGCGCCGTCTGGCGGGCGCCCGCCGGGGTCGCAGCCGCGGCCTCCTGAGCGCACAGGTAATCGATAACGTCGGCCGCACGATAGCGGTGCCGCTCACCGAGGAAGTTCTTCATGCCGGCGAGATCGTTGCCCGCGGTCAGCAGTCCGAGCTCGCTGCCCTGCGCGCGCTCCTGCGCCAGGCCAATGTTGGCCATCAGGCCGTTGCACGGGCATTTGCGGCCCTTCGGTCACCGTCGAAAATGGGGCGTCGCGTAATAGCGGCTGGTATGCCGGCGGCGGGCTCGATTACATGGTTCACAGCGGGGCGTTGGTTGATTTGATCCTCGGCGTCGAATATCAGCACATCGACCTC
>CBJLQC010000580.1:0-1883 GCA_966424955.1 uncultured bacterium
TGCGGCCAGCCTCGAGGACGTGCATGCCCTTCTCCCGGAAAAGCGAGACGGTGTCGAGCATCGCCTCGGGGCCCCAGTCCATCGCGTGGTTGCTCGCGAGCGAGACGACGTCAAAGCCGCAGTCGGTGAACACCTTCGCCATGTGCGGCTTCACGCGGCTGTGCGCGCCACCGGAATGCAGTTGCAGCGCACCGCGCTCGGAATAGACGCGCTCCACCTGGGCAAAGCGAATGTCGGCCTGTGCCAGCACGGGCTGCACCAGCTCGGAATAGGGCTCGATCGGCTCGTGGATCGGGCCGACGTCGCCGACGCCGAGCAGCGCGACTGTAGCGCTCATCACTTTACTCGAAACAGACTACTGGAACGTGATGTTCGACGCCTGGATAACCTTGCCCCACTTCTCGACCTCGTTCTTCATCAACGTGTGCAAATCCTCAGGTGTTCCCACATGAGGAACTGCCGCTTCCTTTGCAAGCAGCGTTACCACGGCCGGGGACTCCATCGAACGCTGCACTTCGCCATTCAGCTTGCGAATGATGCCCGCAGGCGTTCCGGCTGGCGCCACGATGCCGTACCAACTGACAATGGAAAAGCCCGGGACACCGGCTTCGGCCACGGTCGGCAGCTCGGGCATCAGCGGCGAGCGCTTCTCAGTGGTGACGGCCAGCGCGCGCAGCTTGCCGCTGCGCACATGAGGCATTCCGGAGATCGCGCTCGGTATGCCAACCTGTATCTGACCGCCAATGAGATCGATCATCATCGCGCCGCTGCCTTTGTATGGAACGTGAACCATGTCAGTACCGGTCAGGTGCTTGAAAAGCTCCCCGCCCAGGTGTGCGAACGAGCCGGTCCCCGAAGAGCCGAAGTTGAGCTGCCCCGGCTTGGCTTTGAGGAGCGCAATCAGCTCCTTGATCGAATGGGCCTTGACCGAAGGATTCACGGCGAAGAGATAGGGCCCCGACGTTACCTGTGATATCGGCGCGTAAGCCTTGAGCAGATCAAAGCGGACCTTTGAGACATGTGCGGCATTCACAAGGGAACTGCCCGATACCATGAGGAGCGTATAGCCATCCGGCGCCGCATTGGCGGCGATGGTCATGGCGATCGTGCCGCCAGCGCCGGGCCGATTGTCGACGATAAATGGCCGCCCCCAAGCCTCGTTCAGCCGTTCGGCGATCAGGCGCGCCATGATGTCACTTCCCCCGCCGGGCGAGAATCCCACGATCACGCGAACCGGCTTGGCGGGATAGTCCTGCTCCTGCGCGAAAACGGGCCAGGCAAACGTGACGAACAGGACCGCTGCAATGAACTTTTTCATCCTTCCTCTCCTTGCACTTGGCGGTGACATTCAGATGGCAACCGTGTCCATGAACGCGTTGACGGGTGTGCCAATCAAGCGGGCGCGATCAGTGCAGAGCGCGAGCACTTCGCCAGCCCGCCTGGCAGCAAACGTTCGGCGCACACTCGATTCAAATTTCCTCAGGAGCAGCGGCATCCCTTCGCGGCGCCGTGCTCGGTGCCCGAGCGGATACTCGACTTTCACTCGGGGCGTGCGCGTCCCGTCGGCAAAGTGAACGCGAAGGGCATTAGCATTCGAACGCTTGTCGGGATTAGCATAGTCGCGGCTGAAACGGGAATCCTCGCGCACCACCATTTTCGAACGCAGAGCGTCGATCCTGGGGTCGGCAGCCCTTTCGTCCTCGTAATCCCGGGCAGTAAGGTCGCCAAATAACAGCCCGATCGCTGCCATGTATTGCAGGCAATGGTCCCGATCGGCGAAGTTGTGGAGCGGACCGGTCTTGTCGATCATCAGGATGCATGTTTCATGGGTCCACACTTCCACCCGCGCAATGTCGCCGATTCTGTCACGCACCCATGGATGC
>CBJLQC010000581.1:0-1863 GCA_966424955.1 uncultured bacterium
GAAGGTCGTGGACATCCTGTTCTTCGACGCGGACGGTCGCGACTTGCCGCCCGGCAAGACGCAATCGATCGAGCGGCTGTTCTCACGCGAAGATTTTCCGCGCGCCGGGCCGGATGGTACCGGCGACTTGAACTTCCCGACCCGCGTGGTGGAAGGCTACCACGAGCACTTCCTCTCGGAAGTCGACCGCGAGCTGATCGCCAGCCATGGCTTTACTCTCGTTCTCGATTACGCCTACGGCACGACCGTCGAAGTCTTCCCGGGTCTGCTCGGTGCGTTGCGCACGGAAACGGTGGCGCTGGACGCGTATGCCGCGCCCGGCCGACTTTCCCGCAGCGAGGAGGAGTACCACGAAGGGCTGAACCGGCTGGGCGGCATCGTCCGCTCGATCGATGCGGAGCTGGGCATGTGGATCGATCCGGGCGGCGAGGTGATATCGCTGATCGACAACGCCGGGCGCGCGCTTTCACCCGAGCTGACCCAGATCGTCCTCGTGCAGCTCGCGCTCGAGCAGCTGGGCATCCGCAAGATCGCGATCCCCGTGACCAGCCCCGCGAAGGTGGGGCAGCTGATCGACGACCTGGGCGGCGAAGTCATTTGGACGAAAACCGAGCATCACGCGATGATGGCGTCCGCCACCGATGCGGAAATGGTGGCCGGCTCGCGCGGCGAGTTCATCTTCTCCGATTTCATCCCGGCGTACGACGGCATGTTCGCCGCCGTCAAGCTGCTGGAAGGACTGGCGCGCGCGAATGTCCGGTTGCACGATCTGGCCAGCCAGCACCCCGAGCTGCACATGCGGCAGCAGCGTGTGTCGTGCCCGTGGGGGCGCAAAGGCACCGTCATGCGCAGGCTGATGGAGGAAACCGAACATGAGAGCCGGCATCTGGTGGACGGCGTGAAGGTCTGGAAGAACCAGCACGAGTGGGTGCTGGTCATACCGCATTCGCACAAGCCGTATTTCGTGGTGACCGCGGAAGGCAGCACCGCTGAGCACGCCGACGAGCTGCTCGCCCGCTACACCAGCCAGGTCGAAGCGTGGCGCGACGAAGCGTAGCATGCGCAAAATTCTGATCGCGCTGCTCGGCATCATCATCCTCGCCGCCGTGCTGCTGGCCAGCGGCGTCTGGTTCGTGAAGCGCGCGCGTCCGGATTACGACGCGGCCGTGCCGAATGCACCGGTCGCGCGCGACGTCGATGTATGGCGCGATTCGGCGGGCGTACCCCACGTCTGGGCGCAAAGCCAGGCCGACGTGCTGTTTGCGCAGGGCTACCTGCACGCGCAGGAGCGACTCTGGCAGATGGAGCTGTTCCGGCGGGTCGCCGAGGGTCGGCTCTCGGAAGTTTTCGGTGAGACGATGATCGACACCGACAAACTCTTCCGGATCCTCGGCATCTGGCAGGCCGCGGCCGCGAACGAGGCACAGCTCGAGCCCGCGCAGCGGGAGCTGCTAACCGCCTACGTCAACGGCGTCAATCACTGGATTCGGCGCCACGACGGTCCGCTTCCTCCTGAATTCATCACCCTGCGCATCAAGCCCGAGCCGTGGACGCTGCAGCACTCGCTGGCCATCGAGAAGATCATGGCCTGGGACCTCACCATCTACGAAGGCGCGGCGAACCTCACGAACGCAGTGCGACGATTGGGTGAAGCACGCGCGCGTTATCTCTTCCCGGGCGATCCACCGTGGGGCGCGACCATCATCGAAACGCCCGAAGTCCCGCGCATGCCACCCGCGGCGGTGGCGCTGCTCGATGCTTTGAGCGTGACGCGCGCCTCGAACGCGTGGGTGATCGGTGGCGCGCGCACACGCTCGGGCAAGCCCATCCTCGCCAACGACATGCACCTCATGCTGCGGCAAC
>CBJLQC010000582.1:0-1861 GCA_966424955.1 uncultured bacterium
TGAGCCATGATTCTCAAGCATTGGACCGGACTGGCCATGGCTGCATTGTGCGCGGGCAGCGCAAGCGCTCAGGATGTGTCGGTGCTGGTCGACTCGGTCGTGCCTCAGCTACTGACGCAACGGCAGATCCCGGGGGCGGCAGTTGCGGTGTTGAAGGGTGGCGCTGTGGTGCACCTGCGTGGCTACGGCTACGCAGATCTCGAAACAAAGCAAGCCGTTACTCCTCATACGGTGTTCCAGATCGGATCGCTCACCAAGCCGTTTACGGCCATGGTGATCCTGAAGCTGGTGGAGGACGGACAACTTCGGTTGGATGATCGTGCGCAGCAGCATCTCGACTGGCTGCCGGCGCAGTACAGCGGTATTACGCTTCGGCAGCTTTTGACGCACACCTCCGGGGTACGCCGCGATTTGCGCACCGCGAATGTCGACGAGTTTCCCGAATCGGAGTTCCGTTCGCGCCTGCAAGCCAGCGACCGGTCATTCGCGCCGGGGGCGCGCTGGGAGTACGCCAACACCGGTTATACGTTGTTGGCGCTCGTCGCCGAGGCGGTAACGCATAAGCCACTTGGTCTATTGTTTGATGAGCTAATCTTCCGACGTCTCGGCATGCGCGAGAGCGGTTATCGCGTCCCGTTTACACGTCAGAATCACGCACTTGGATATGACCTGGTCGATCACACGCTTCAGGTTGCCCCGCACATTTTCAGCGGTTGGGGCAATAGCGGGATCGAATCCTCGGCGAGCGATCTTGCTGCGTTTGCGCAATCAATCGAGCGCCGCTCGTTACTGCCGCCAGCGTTCTACGACACCCTGGTCCGGCCCGCAAACCTTGCCAGCGGCACTGCGGTATCGTTTGTGTTCCGTGGATTACCGGCGAGCTACGGATTGGGCTGGTTTCTGCTCGATGGCCGAAGCGCGCAGCACGGCGGCGCAATTGCCGGCTTTCAGTCGAGCTTCGAGCGATTCACTGACGGCTGGACGATCATCGTTTTAACGAACGGCAAGCAAGGTGTGGACGGCCAGGGTCAGGCAGAAGCAATTGGTGAGGCGCTGCAACGCGCTATTCGCGGCCCGCTAACGAAACGAGTGATTCCACCGGCGCAGGAAGCGCGATTCGCGCTCAGCCCCGGTCGCTCGACCGTACGGGATCCGGCGACGGTCTTTGTGTTTTGGTGAGGATGGTTACCGTTTATACCGGCGCGGCACCAACGGCTGCGTGTGTCTGCTCAACCAAATTCATTTCTCGACGGTTACGATGCATTGAAGCCGACGTGTTGGGATCGAGAGGGCCCGCGAACGATGGTGCCGATGGTTTGATGGAGGGCGCAGACTGGGCGCTGGGCCGCGACAGCGCGTATGTCGCTCGTCACGTCGAGCGCGCGTTCGCAGGCCGGGCTCTGCATCTCCCGCGCAAGCCTGGCGGGCGTTCATGCTACAAGGTGATGTGACCGCTTATGACGTTGTGAATGACCGAGTAGTAACGCGAGGATTTCCGCCGCATGTGATGTTCTATGCGGCGGGCGTGAATCATGACGACGTGAAGCTCGGACCGGAAGGCACGCAGCAGCCTTTCTTGTTCCGCCGATCTCAGTATCACGGCTACTTCATCGCTCCACTCGCCAGCGCGACGAAGTAATCGTCATTACCGTTGTTCATGGGAAGGTTGCCGGGGAGGTCTGGGAAATGGGCACATAGACGTCCGCACCGCGTTCCCTGAATTCTTTTGACTTCTCCTGCATGCCAAGCTCGACGATCTGCTCCTGCGCCGCATCGCGGATGTCCTGCGAAATCCTCATGGAGCAGAACTTCGGCCCGCACATCGAGCAGAAGTGCGCGACCTTGGCGCCCTCCGCCGGCA
>CBJLQC010000583.1:0-1857 GCA_966424955.1 uncultured bacterium
CTGGGTGATCGAGCTGCGCCGCCTGCACGCATCGGGCAGCACGCCGTACACGGATGGACGCAGCGGAGAGCAAATCAATTTGCCGGATGGCCTCGTGGCGGTGCTGATCGCTCCGTTTGTCGGCCCACGGCACGGCGCCACGCCGAAAGTGAGGCTGTGGACAGCGGAGCTTTCGCGCGCGGTAGATGCACTCGTGTACGCGGATGCATTTGGCTCGCCGATTCGTTACGACTACGTGACGAGCGGCTGGCCGTTGAGTTATTATCAGACGGTATTCTCCACCGTTGCGGGCAGCGCCGAGATGCCCTCCGCCGGGCGCCCCTTTACTCACGCGACGATACAGCAGCTGAAGGCGCGAGGCGTACGCATCGCGCCACTGGTATTGCACACGGGTGTGGCCAGCCTGGAAATGGATGAGCCGCCTTACCCGGAGCGCTACGAGGTGCCCGCGGCGACGGCGGAGGCGGTGAATCGGGCACGCGTCGATGGTGGCCGTGTAGTCGCAGTCGGGACGACCGTGGTTCGCGCGCTGGAAACGGTGGTGGATGGGCGCGGCTGGGTGCGCGCGGGCAACGGTTGGCCCGACCTGATGGTCTCACCGGAGCGCGGGGTCCACGCCGTCGATGCACTGGTGACCGGGCTGCACGCGCCCCGCGCGTCCCATCTTCTGCTGCTGGAAGCATTTGCGGAAACCAGTCACCTCGCGCGCGCGTACGGAGCCGCGTTACAGCGGAAATATTTATGGCACGAGTTCGGTGACTTGCACTTGATGCTCCGGTAGTTTCGGTTTAGTTTCGGGTTTCGCTACTCCCCCAGTCCCAGGGTTTTATGCAACTCGCAGAGACGTTCATCCGCCGGCCGGTGCTGTCCAGCATGGTCAGCCTGGCTTTCATTCTCGTTGGTGTGATCGGGTACACGCGCCTGCCGGTGCGTGAGTTCCCGGATGCCGATCCCCCCATTGTTTCGGTGACGGTGATCCTGCCGGGCGCGAATCCGCAGGTGATCGAGTCGGCGGTCACGGACGTGCTCGAGGAAGAGCTGTCCAGCCTGGAGGGTCTGCGCACGATGACCAGCCAGAGCCAGGAGCAGATCAGCACGATCACGCTGGAGTTCACGCTCGATCGCGAGATCGAGGATGCCGCGCAGGATGTGCGCGACAAGGTGGCGCGCGTGCGCGGTGTGCTGCCTGAAGACATCGAGGAGCCGGTCGTCGCGAAGCAGGAAGCCGACGCCTTTCCGTTCATGTTCCTGGCGCTCACCTCCAAGTCGTACGGCTTGATGGAGCTGTCGGACATAGCGGACCGGCAGATCAAGCCGCGGCTGCAGACCATCGGCGGCGTCTCGCAGGCGCCCATCTACGGTGAGCGGCGTTTCGCCATGCGGGTGTGGCTGTCGCCGCGCGAGCTGGCCGCGCGTGGACTCACGGTGCAGGACGTGGAGAGCGCGATTCGCACGCGCAGCGTCGAGATCCCGGCCGGCCGCATCGAATCGGATCGCCGCGAGTTCTCGGTGCGGTATCTCGGTGAGATGCGCAGCCCGGAGGAGTTCGCGAGCCTGACGGTGGCCAACAACGGCGGGCAGCTGGTCAAGCTGGGCGACGTCGCGCGTGTCGAGCCCGGTCCGGAAGATGAACGTTCCGTGACGCGCTACTCGCAGCAGGATGCGATTTTCATCGGTGTCGTGCGCCAGTCCAAGGCCAACATCCTGGAGGTTGCGGAAGCGGTGCAGGAGCAGCTGCCGGCAGTGCAGGCGGCGCTGCCGCCCGGCGTCGAGCTGAACATGGCGTTCGATGGCTCGGTCTTCGTGCAGCGCTTCGACCCGGCAGCGTACGCTGCCCGCGTCAACCCGACGGACGCC
>CBJLQC010000584.1:0-1852 GCA_966424955.1 uncultured bacterium
CGCAGCTGGCCGGGCGGGCGAATGTCCTGGTCTTTCCGAATCTGGACGCGGGCAACATCGGCTATAAGCTGGTGCAGCGGCTGGCGCATGCGGAGGCGGTCGGTCCGGTTTTGCAGGGTTTGGCCAAGCCCTGCAACGACCTGTCGCGCGGCGCGTCCGCGCAAGATATCGTCAATGTGGCCTGCATTACCGCGGTCCAGAACTTGCCCCCAGGCGGGGCAGTGGTCTAATCGTCAAAAATTTGTGTGGGGGAACGATGAGCTTCGAGGTCCGGAAGCAGAACGAAGTAACCATCATCGACGTGGAAGGGCAGCTGATCGTCGGTAACCGACAGGAGCTGAAGCAGAAGGTTCTCGAGGAATTGGAGAACGGCTCGCGCAAGTTCCTGATCGACTTCACCAACACGGGATACATCGATTCGTCGGGTCTCGGCGTGCTGGTCAGTCTCTCGAAGAAGATCCGCGAGCAGGGTGGCGAGCTGCGTCTCGCGAATCTGAACGAAGATCTGCGGACGCTTTTCGAGCTGACCAAGCTGGACACGCTCTTCCACATCTCGAACAATCGGGAAGAAGCTCTGACTTCATTCTGACTACCCCACCGACGGGCGGTGCGTTATGATGCTGCGGAACGGGCAGTGAGCCCGGCCGCGGAAACGACTATCGCCCGTCGGATTTTATGCCGTCTGATCACGTCCTGGAATTGCCCAACGACCTGCGCGCTATTGAGCGGGCAGTCAGCTATCTGATCGATCGCGGCCAGGAGATCGGGTTCAGCGGCGAGCGCCTTCGTCTGAACTTCCGGGTTGGACTCACCGAAGCACTCGCCAACGCCATGCTCTATGGCAATGCGCGGGATCCGCGCAAGCGCGTGCGCGTCGAGGCGCACGTTACCACGCAGGTCATCACCGTGCGCGTCACCGACGAAGGGCGCGGCTTCAACCCGGCGGCGGTGACCGATCCCACGCTGCCGCGCAATCGGACACGAGCCGGCGGCCGTGGCATTTTCCTGATCAAGAAGCTGATGGACCGCGTGGAATTCAACGAGCGCGGCAACTCCATCACCATGGTGCTCTTCAACCAGGCGGCGGAAGCGAGAGAGAGCGCTTCGTGAATCCGCACACCCTGCTCGAGGTTACGCCGCTGCCCGCGGCGGTCACGTCGCTGCTCGACGCCTTCGCGCACAGCCATGGGCTGGACGAGCTGAAGGTTTGGAGTCGCAGCAACGGCGCGTGGACCTGCGTGCATCCGCGCACCGGTGCGGCCGACGATGATGGTCCGCCCGACCCGACGCTGCCGATTCAGCTGGAGGACGGGGCCGAGCTGCATGTCTCGGTGGATGACCGCAACATCTCGCCCGCCGACCTGCGCTTCCTCGCCGAGGCCATCCGCCACGCGCTTTCCTACGAGCGCGAAGCGCGCTCCGCCGCGCGCGAGCTCTCCGAGCGCTACGAAGAAATCAATCTCCTCTACTTCATCTCGGAGATCCTGGCGTCCGTCATGTCGGTGCCCGATGCGGCGCACTGGATCCTGGCTGAAGTCGCTGATGTGCTGGGCGCGCGCCGCGCATCGCTGTGGGTTTACGAGCCGCAGCAACGCGTGCTCAACCTGGCGGCCGCGGTGGGCGATGAAGGACTGACCGGCCCGGTGCCGGTCGATGATCCGGATTCCGCTACCGCGTGGGTCTTCCGCGAGAAACAGCCACTCAACATCGAGAAGGGCGGGCAGCACAACCGTCCGAAAGTGCTGGAGCCGGCGCCGCATGATCGCGAAGCGTTCCTCTCCGTGCCCATCAACTACACCCCGCCGGAAGGCGGTCCCCGTACCGTGGGCGTCATTACCCTGGTCGGTCGCAA
>CBJLQC010000585.1:0-1848 GCA_966424955.1 uncultured bacterium
TGGGCTTGGGTAGATGTTCGTCCCTGCGCTGGCTGGCCATGGCCTACGAATAGGATGTGCGAGCCCCGCCCGGCGCAAGCGGCACAAGGTCTGCCCACTCTTCCACCGGCCGCGCACTCGCGTGGTACATCAGCACCGAGGTGGCTATGGCATCAGCAGAAGCAGGCATCGCGACCGGCATCCGCACGGTAGAAATGGCGCCGGTCTCCGAATCGCCGACCATGGCGCAGCGGTATGCCGACATCCGTGGTTTTTCCGAGCAGCTGACGGAAGGCCTCGCGGCCGAGGACATGGTCGTGCAGTCCATGCCCGATGTGAGTCCGACCAAATGGCACCTCGCGCACACCAGCTGGTTCTTCGAGCGATTCCTGCTCATGCCGCATCTGCCTGGTTACCGGCCGCTCAACGAGACCTACCTGTACCTGTTCAACTCCTACTATCAGCAGGCTGGTGAACGTCACTGCCGCGACCAGCGCGGGTACATCTCACGGCCGACGGTGGCCGAAGTGTTCGCGTATCGCCGCCACGTCGACAGCGCGATGCTCGACCTGATGGCACGCGACGTCGCGCATTCGGACGCGGTATCCTCGCTCATTACGCTGGGGCTGCACCACGAGCAGCAACACCAGGAGCTGATGCTCACGGACATCAAACACGTCTTTTCCGTGAACCCGTTGCGTCCCGTGTATCGCGCGGGTGCGCCGCAGCCGGCGCGCAGCTCGCTGCCCAGGCTGTCGTGGACCGAATTCGCGGGCGGCGTCGTCGAGATCGGCCATGACGGTGACGCCTTTGCCTACGACAACGAAACGCCGCGCCACCGGCAATTCGTCGAGCCGTTCGCGATCGCGGACCGGCTGGTCACCAACGGCGAGTTCCTCGAGTTCATGAACGACGGCGGATACCGTCGTCCCGAGCTGTGGCTTTCGCTGGGGTGGGACGCCGTGCAGCGCAACGCGTGGTCGGAGCCGTTTTACTGGGAGCAGATCGACGGCCGCTGGCGGATGTTCACGCTGCGCGGCATGCAGGACGTGGCGCTGGACGAGCCGGTCTGTCACGTCAATTTCTTCGAGGCCGACGCCTATGCGCGTTGGGCCGGCGCGCGGCTGCCTACCGAGTTCGAGTGGGAAGTGGCCGCGTCGAAGGTTCCGGTACGCGGCAATTTCGTGGAGGGCCAACGCTTCCATCCCGCCGCTGCACCGGACGGCGACGGTCTGCTTCAGATGTACGGCGACGTGTGGGAATGGACGGCCAGTCCCTACACCGCATACCCCGGCTTCCGTCCGGCTGCCGGTGCTGTCGGTGAATACAACGGCAAGTTCATGTGCAATCAGTTCGTGCTGCGCGGCGGTAGTTGTGCGACGTCGCGCACGCACATCCGGCGCACCTACCGCAACTTCTTCCCGCCCGAGGCGACCTGGCAGTTCACGGGATTGCGGCTGGCGCGCTGATGGGTTCCGCTACCATGACGCCGGATACGGCCAGTGTGCTGAACGAGATTCTGGCCGGGCTGGCACGCGCGCAGAAGGAGCTGCCCAGCAAGCTGTTCTACGACGAGCGCGGGTCGGAGCTGTTCGAGGAGATCACGCGGCTGCCCGAGTACTACCTGACCCGCGCGGAGGCCGCTTTGCTGCGGACCAGGATGCCGCGCTGGATCGAGGAGCTCCAGCCAGCCGCCCTCGTCGAGCTGGGCGCCGGCAGTGCCGCCAAGACACGCAGCATCCTGGACGCCATGGTCACGCACCGCGCAGCCGTCACATACATGCCGGTCGATATCAGCGCCGACTTTCTGGCACGCACCGCCGTAATGCTGCGCGCCGACTACCCCGGCGTGCGCGTGACGCCCGTAGT
>CBJLQC010000586.1:0-1846 GCA_966424955.1 uncultured bacterium
GACATCGACGAAGCGCACCTTGAGGAGCGGGTCGTCGCGGAAGGCGACGTCGCCATCAATGAAGGCGTCGTGCTTCTTCCAGATGTATTTCTTTTTGGTGCTGTCCCAGACGCGGGTGGTGAAGTCGAGCGTCCAGAAGCCCTGGGATTTGCCTTTGACTTTGACCTGGTCGCCCCACAGGAGGGTGGCGAGGCGGTGTTTCCTGCCGTCATCACCGCGTGTGTATACGGTGACCATGTCGGTGTCGAGGTAGCGCAGCGTCGCGGGCATAAGCTCTCGTCCTGGCGTTGGACCTGGTAGCCTAATGTGAAATCCGCCCATGGGCCGCGCATGGGCAGTTATTGCCTATTTTTGCCCCCTCGCGCGGAACTCCCACGTCCCCTGCACCGACACGCGCGTCATCAGCTCGGACGGCTGCAGCGCCACCGTCGGGCCGTAGCCCGTGCTGTACTGCCGCATGAGCCCGGGCATGCCGAAGCCCACGGGCATGTTGATGCGCACGAGGGCGCCGACGTCGCCGCCGGCGGCCTGCGCGACGCGCCGCGCGTTCGCGAGCGCCAGTTCGGTCGCGTGCGCGACGCCGCGCTGCCAGGCGGGATCGCCCTGGTCGGGCAGATACACCACGGCATGAATGCTTTCGATGCCGGCTTTGGCGAGGGTGGTAATCAGCGCGGGGACGGCATTGGGATCGCGCACCTCCACGGCAATGCCGGCGCGCGCCATGAAGTCGCGCGTGCCGCGCGCGACCGTGGGATCGGGAAAGCCGCCCCGCCCGCCCGGCTTCTCGCCGAATGCTGCGCCATACGGCAGCACCCGCTCGGCCCGGTTTTTCAGCGCGCGATTCACCTGTTCGACGAGCGCCTCGAGCGCGGCCGCGGCCGCCGGACCATCCTGCGCCTCGCCCGCCAGCGAGACCAGCACGACCGCCGACGACGGCTTGACCAGCACATCAGCGGTGCCGACGCCGGTCACTTCCGGCACGCTCGACGTGTCCTGCGCGTGCAGCGCACACGCGCCCAGCGTCGCCAGGGTAACAGCCAGCATGACTATTCTCATTATCGGCCTATGCGATCAGGAAAGCGTGTGCGGGCGAGACGTGTGGTTCGACTGCGGCATCAGCTGCCTCCAGGCAAATGCAGGTCAGCTTCGAAGTTATCGAAGGATCTGTCACCGGACAGCACTGAATTGTTAAGGAATTGTAAAGAAACTGTTAAGGAATGGTTAAGAAGGGCTGCGGAGGCGCGCCGGCGTGTCTCTGCTCAGCGCGCGGTACTGGCGACCAGGCGTCGCAGGCGGCTGATGCCGTCGCTGTCCGTTTCGCTGCGGCCATCCTTGAGCACCCAGAGGTAGCGCTCGGATCCGCAGAGGATGATGTCGATGAACGCGCGGGTATCGCTTGCGAAGCTGCTGCGATCCAGCGAGGACGGCGCGCAGGACGCGCCGTAGGGCGCACCCGGATGATTGTGCGCGGTGCCGATGTAGTGGTCGTTGGTGCAGGGCTCGTAGGATGCACTGGCCAGGGTGGTGTGCTTCATGACGGCGAGGCGGAAGCCGGTGACGTGGACGCGGCCGTGCGCCTGCCTGCCTTCCAGGCACAGTACGAACTCGGTTTCATTGACGTATTGGTAGAGGAAGGCGAAGCCGTGCAGCACCTCCGGAGCCACCACCACGGGCGCGCCGGACGCCGCCGCAGCAACCGGCAGATCGGTTGTGCTGCTGCGCTCCGCGGGGCCGGGGTGCAGCGCCTTGGCGTGGCCAGGTCCGCTCGCACAACCCGGCAGCGCTACCAGCATCAGTAGGGCGGCCGCCTTGTTCACGAGCATCACGCGGGCAACCGCGAGACCAA
>CBJLQC010000587.1:0-1813 GCA_966424955.1 uncultured bacterium
AGGAAGGGATCGGAGCGATGACGCAGGGAGGGCAACCGCTCGTCGGCATTGTCACCGATCGCGATCTGCGACTCGCCATGCCGCCCGTCTGGGCGTCCGACACCGATCACCATGAGCTACGCAACGCTCTGAATACGCGCGCGGTGCGGGAAGTGATGGTGACCACCATCATCACGACCGAGTCCGATGCGCCAATCGAAGAAGCTGCCCGCAAGTTGTACGAGCACCGGATCGGGTGCCTGCCCGTCCTCGAAGACGACGAGCTGGTCGGCATCATCACGGAAACGGACTTGCTGCGCGCGTTTGTCGAGTTGTTCGGCGCGGATGAATCAGGCACTCGGCTGGAAATCCTGATGCAGGACAAGCCGGGCGAGCTGTCGCGCGTCGTGCGCGCCATCGGCGTGGACTTCAAGCTCAACATCAACGGCGTGGTGCTGCCGCGTCTCGGCAACGAACGCCTGGCCGTCGTTCACCTGGCCACCGATCAACCGGAGTCGATCATCCAGCACCTGCGCCGCCTCGGCTACCGTGTTGGCTCACCGTCGCTGGCGTCCGAGCCCGAGCACGCGCACACCGCACCCGATCCCGTGCGGCACTGGGCCGCCGAAGGGTTCTAGCTGCGATGACCAAAAGAGCCAGGGTGCTGGTCGTCGATGACGAGCCGGCCGTCCTGAGCGTAGTCGCTCGCATGGTCGAACGTCTCGGCTACCACGCGGTCACCACCCAGCACGGCCAGCAGGCGCTCCGCCTGATCGAAGAGGAGAACATCCAGCTGCTCCTGCTGGACGTGATGCTGAAGGACATCTCCATCACCGAGCTCGTCAACCGCGCGCACGCCCACCATGGCCCGCGCCGGATCGTCCTCATGTCCGGGCACTTCCCGCAGCTGGAGATCCGGCTGGCCGGTACCATTCCGTTCCTCCAGAAGCCTTTCACGATCGGCGAGCTGAAAAGCGCCCTCGAGCAGGCCCAAAGCCAGGAAGTCGATCGCGAGCTCGTCTGAATCAGCGGCCCGCGCGGCGGTGGTAGTACGCCGCCGAACGCGTCGCCACGCCGCACACGTCCATCCGGCAGAACCGCTTGCTGTGATTCTTCGTCGCATCGTAAAAGAAAAGACCGCACGCCTCGCGCGCGCAGCGGCGCACGAGCGCGGGATCATCATCGGCCAGCAGCGACGCAGCCGACCGCGCGATACGCCACAGCACATCGTCCGGGCGCCGCAGCGGCACCTTCCAGCGGGCCGCCCAGCCGCCACCGCTCCGCTCCAGCTGCAGATAGCCCGGCCGCGCGCGCAGCGCCTGATTGACCAGCTCGACCGATTCCGGAAGGATCGGCACATTGCCCGCAATCAGCCGGTCGGCCACGCCGCGCAGCTCCCGCCGCAGCGCGCGCGCCGCCGTCACGGCCGCGTCCGCATCCGCGCCGTCCGACCAGCGTTCGAGCACGAAATCGGCTTCCGCATGATCGAGCGCGCCGGCAGCCCGCGCCCAGCCGACGAGGTCCTCGAACGTGACGAGCAGGTCCGTCCGCTGCCGGTCGGACCCAATCTCCGTATTCACGAAGTCGAGGCACAGCCGTCCGGCGACGAGTATGAATTCGGTGGGTGGTGCAGCCATGTGGCGATTATTACGGTCTAAATGCCATTTTACAAGAAGATTATTCTTGGCGTTCACGGACAACATGAAAGTTAGACCGTGATAACTGCCCGCAAAACGGCACCCAGCCTCTTGATCCTCGCGGCCGCCGTGCTCTGGGGGCTCATCGGGCCCTTCTCCGTCTGGGCCGGCCGCGCGGGCTTGTCGGCGACCGAGAC
>CBJLQC010000588.1:0-1807 GCA_966424955.1 uncultured bacterium
CGGGGTCGCAGGAATACCGGTCGATTCCGAGGTCGCACCCGAGATGTAGATCACGTACAGCGGTTTGGTGGTCGTGGGCACGGCGCCCGTCTGCGCATCGACCGCATCCGGACGGAGGGTTATGCTGTAGAGGGCCGCCGCCTGCTTCGGCATGGCCAGTTTGCCGGTCTTGATTTCCTCGTAACGCGCCGAATCCACCGCCTCGCCCGTGACGCCACTCGCGCGCAGCTCACGCCCGCGCGCCATGAACGGTTCCAGCGAATTGTGATAGCACGCGACGTGGAACCGTTCTTCACCCGGATCGTCCGCCAGGCAGGTGAAGCTGCCGGTTCCCGCGCGCAGCTCAGTCAATCCTTTCTGGCCGGGCTGATAGCCCAGGATCCTGGCCGTCGCGCGAAACTCCTCGGGCAAAGGCGCAACGGCTGACGCTACCTGCGCGGCCGCGGACATGGGAGCTTGCGCGTGGCCGAGCGATGCGCAGGCGGCGATCAGGACGGCGGCTGGGATCAGGCCTTTCATGAAATTCTCCGGTTCGGGACATTGAACGATTGGTGCGCCTCGTGCGTAATGCAAGCGTATGCCTTTACCACTCGGACATGCTGTCGTCGGCTATGCCGTGACCGCCGCCTCGCGGGTGCAGTTCCGGCGGCAGGCGCTCACGGCCATTCTTTTCAGTACGGTGGTGGCCAACCTGCCGGATCTGGATTTCCTGCCCGGCGCGTTGGCCAACACGCCAGTGCTCTATCACCGGACGGTCGGACACACGGTGCCGGCCGCCATCCTCTGCGCGCTCGTGGTCGGCGCGGTGCTCACCCGCTTCGGCCCGCGCTTCTGGGAGATCACCACCCTGGCTGCGCTCGTCTACGCGTCGCACTTGCTCGCCGACATGGTGAACCTGGGCGGTGACAACATTGGCGTGCAGATCCTGTGGCCGTTGAGCGACAACTGGTTCAGCATCCAGACCCCGTTCTCCGGCACGGAGCGCGAGTGGCTGGTTTTCCAGCGCGGCCACGACAGCGCAGGTTTCTTCGCGTCGCTGTTCAGTCTCGAGTTCCTGCGGGTGCAGCTGCTGCAAGCCCTGTTGTTTACGCCGACACTGCTGCTGCCGTGGCTGGCTCGTCTGCTCCGCCGCCGCCCGCTAGCGGAAGACCGGCTGAATCCACGCGGTCTGCCGTCCTAACTCGGCGCGGCTGATCGGATCGATCTGCACGCGCGAGGACGTCACCGTGGCGCGCACGTAAAGCTCGTCACCCCGGAAAACATAGCTGGCGACGTCACCTTCCACTTCCGCCAGCACTTCCCCGATCGCGCTGCTGTTGCGCCGCGTGCCGATGAATCGCGTGTGGTAGGTCGCCCCCGCGTCCGGCACCATGCGCAGCCCGATGTGGCGCGCATCGCGTTGCAGGTCACTCAGCAACACGCCGGTGCTGGCGTAGAAGCTCCCCGCCTCCATCGCGCGCGTGCCAAGATCGCGCAGGATGGCGACGCGGCGCTCGCCAATCACGTTGCCCGTGATCTCGTGGACCGTCGCGAGCACGCCCCCGATGCCGTCCGGCACGCTTTCATCGGGCACGGGACTGTAAGCGATCGTGAAATGCGTTTCCTCCGGATAACCGTGCCGGCGGAGTTCGAGCTCGATGTCCTCCATCCACGTCGCGGGCCCGCCGAAGGGATCGCCCAACAGCTACGGGCCGCCGTCGCCCGATCCTCCGCCGCGCGGGCCCAGCGCGTTCGTCTACGTCGATGCGAAGACCGGCCGGCCCGAGTTGTTCGATAAGTCTGGTTAGTGCTGATTCTGTGGCTTCGG
>CBJLQC010000589.1:0-1805 GCA_966424955.1 uncultured bacterium
CAGGGACGCAACGTCACGCTCGCGCCCACCATTGCGGGCGGCATGCCGCGCCTGTACGGCGATCCCGATCGCTTCTGCCGCGCCATCGACCTCGCGCTGTCCGCCGCGATCAAGGTCTCCCACGGCGCCAGCATCGACGTGACCGCGATACCTGCCAACGGCGGTGTCCAGGTCAGCCTCAAGGGTACCGGACTGGTCGCCGGCCGCGATGACCCGCCCGCCGACCACCTGGCGAACAATGGCGGCCCCACCCTGACCGGCGCCGGACTGCGCCTGGCCATCGTCCGATATCTCGCCGAACAGATGCGAGGGGAGATTCGGCTGGAGCCATCCCCGCAAGGCACGAGTCTGATCGTCCGATTCGGGTAATGGTCGGACCTTTTCGTGAGGATCGTCCTCGCCAACTTGTCTGGTCCGCCCGCCAAACCTACCTTGTTTGTGAATGGTTTCACAAACTCGGACTCGACGGTCATGAAGAAGGTCTCCGACTCCACCATCGGGCGGCTCTCCGTATATCTGCGACGCCTGGAAGAGCTACAGCAGGAAGGCATTAGCACGCTTTCCAGCGAGGAGCTGGCGGTACATTGCGCGACGAGCGCGGCCCAGGTGCGCAAGGACCTTTCGTTTTTCGGGACTTTCGGAAAACGCGGGTTGGGTTATGGTGTGCCGGAGCTGATTGCTGCGCTGAAGTCGATTCTCGGGCTGGAGCGCCGGTGGCGCGTGGCGCTGGTCGGCGCCGGCAAGATCGGCGCGGCGCTCTTCGCGTATCAGGATTTTCGGCGCCAGGGTTTCTTCATCGAGTCGGTGTTCGATTCGGATGCGGCGAAGGTTGGGCAGCGTTGGAATGGGCTGGTGGTGCGCCACGATGCAGAGTTGGACGAGGCATTGCGGCGGGACGCCGTCGACATTGCGATCATCGCGGTGCCGGCCGATGTAGCGCAGGGCGTGGTGGACCGGGTCGTCCAAGCCGGCGTCCGGGCGATTTTGAACTTTGCGCCGGTAAAATTGCGGGTGCCCGAGCATGTCGCGTTGAAGAACGTGAACATGGCGGTGGAGCTGGAAGGGCTGTCCTTCGCGCTCGCGAACTCAGGAGGGGCGGAACGTGGGCAGCAAGGCCGCGCCGCGGCGGCGCGCAACTGAGAGCTCGGAGCTGATGGCGGCGGGGGCACAGCGCAACATCAAAGTCACTTCGGAGATCGGACCGCTGCAGGCGGTAATTTGTCATACGCCTGGCACCGAGCTGGTGGCGGTGACACCGGCCAACCGGCAGGATTTCCTTTACGACGACATCATCGATCTCGACCTCGCGCGCCGCGAGCATCAACGCTTTACATCCATCCTGTCGCGCTTCGCGGACGTGCACGAAGTCACGGACCTGCTTTGCGACATCATCGATGAGCCGGAGGTGCGCACCTTCCTGATCGAGAAGGTCACGGATGTCGCGCAGTCCGAGCCGCTGGGCGCCCACCTGCACAGCATGTCCGCCGAGGATCTGGCCTCGACGTTCGTAGAAGGGCTGGAGAATGCCGATGGCGGGCCGTTGCAGAAGCTGCTCAACGTGGAAAGCTACATCCTGCCGCCGCTGCCCAACCTGTATTTCACGCGTGATGCGTCGATGGTCGTAGGCGACGGCGTGATTGTCGGATCCATGCGCTACACTGTGCGCTGGACGGAAGAGATCCTGATGAAGGCGCTCTTTCGTTATCACCCGCTGCTGAGCAACACCGGCATACTGTACGATGGCAGCGAAGAGCGCCGGGCCGGCTATACGATTGAAGGTGGTGACGTGCATGTGCTGCGCCCCG
>CBJLQC010000590.1:0-1786 GCA_966424955.1 uncultured bacterium
GCTCGCGGATCATCGGGAACGTCAGCAGCCGCTCCAGCTGCACGAGGATCGAGAGCTTCTCGGTTTGCCTGAGCCGCTCCTGTTCGTCTTCGATGATGGATGTGAGGGCCGGACGTCCCAGCTCGAGCCAGGCTTTGACGTGCGGCGTCAGCTCGTTGGCGGGCTGGTACAGCGCGCGGATCGCGCCGCAATCGCTGTGGCCACATACCACGATGTCGGTGACCTCGAGGGTGAGGACCGCGAACTCGATGGCGGCGGAGGTGCCGTGATAGCCGGCGTCGGGCTCGAAGGGCGGCACGAAGTTGCCGACGTTGCGCACGGTGAAGATTTCGCCCGGCCCGCTGTCGGTCAGCAGGTTCGGCACGAGGCGGGAGTCGCTGCAGCCGATGAACAGCGTCGCGGGACGTTGTCCCTCGGCGGCCAGCTTTGCGAAGCGTTCGCGCAGCCGCGGCAGCTGTTCGTTCTGGTAGCGGCGCAGTCCTTCGATCAGTCGGTGAGGCATCCGGCAATACTAGGCGACGTCGCCGGTTTCATCCAGCGCGCGCGACCACCTCGTCACTGCCGCAGCAGCTTGACGATCGTGCCCGCCGGAATGTCGCCCGCGTTGTTCCCGATCGGCTCCAGCCACAGGGTGTCACCGACGATGCGCCAGCGGAGTGTGCTGAAGACGCCGCGGCGCATGCTGGCGGGGTTCTTGGACACGTAGGGGCGCATCGTCATGAGATTGCCCTTCACCTGGTACATGCCGGCCTGCGCGATGAAAGGCCCCCAGATGTCGCGGTAGGTGTCCGCCGTGCGCCGCAGATTCGCCGGGAAGTCGCGGCGCGGCGCGTTGCCGCCGACGCGCGTTATGCTGTAGTGGCGCTCGGTGAAGAGGTAGAGCCCCGGCTGGGAAGGGCGCGTGATGCGCTTGCCGGACGAGTCGCCGGTGACCTGCAGTACACGCCATGCGCCGGTGATGCGAGGGGCCGGCGTTTGTGCTCGAAGCTCGGAATCCGGCAAGGGCATGCCGGATAGCAGGGCCGTGAGTGATGCAGTGAGAACCGCCTTGAGCATCATCGCCTCCGCGGGGAGAAGGGCTCCCCATCGTAAACGCCGAGCGGCATGCACGTCAACAACGACGCGCCGGTTGGCCGCGGCCCGACGTCGTAACTATATTCCGTACCAGTAATTGTCTCGTTTTCAGGAGGAGCGCCCCGTGGCCGGGCACAGCAAATGGGCGCAGATCAAGCGCAAGAAAGCAGTTACCGACCAGCGCCGCGGCGCCGTGTTCACGCGCATGGTGCGTGAAATCACCATTGCCGCCCGTGCCGGTGGCGGCAACCCCGACTTCAATCCCCGTCTCCGCCTCGCCGTCGATACCGCGAAGGCCGCCAACATGCCGGCCGACAACATCGACCGCGCCATCAAGAAGGGCACCGGCGAGCTGGAGGGCGTCGAATACCAGGAGATCACCTACGAAGGCTACGGCCCCGCGGGTGTGGCCATCCTGATCGATACCGTGACCGACAATGCCAATCGCACGGTGGCCGAGATCCGGCACGCACTGTCACGGCATGGCGGTACTTTGGGCACCAGTGGCTCGGTCGCGTGGCAGTTCGATCACAAGGGCCAGGTCTACATCAATGCCGGCAGATACGACGAAGACGCCACCATGGAAGCCGCGCTGGAAGCCGGTGCCGAAGACATGACGCGCGAAGGCGACAGCTACGTCGTGACCACGGACATCCCGTCGTTCCACGCCGTGCAGAGCGCGCTGAAGAGCGCCGGCATCGAGGTGGAGAGT
>CBJLQC010000591.1:0-1768 GCA_966424955.1 uncultured bacterium
TCTGATCCTTGAAGCCGCTGACCAGCTCGTCGATGGCTTGCGGCTGGTCGCCGGAGAGCTCGAAGGGGAGCTTGAGATCGAATGAAGCTGCCATATCTGGTGTTTAATCTAACGCTTCCGTCGGGGAATCGGCCCTGGGTTCACCACGAAGACATGAAGAACACGAGGCCGGGACGCGATCCGCAGGGCGTTGCTGTGCCTTGACCGCCGTTAAAATATCAAATTTGAATTCTAAACACCTGGAAAGCGTTCGAGCGCGCCGGCGGCGGCGGCGCCGTTCTTCGCGGTCTTCGTGTCTTCGTGGTGAAAAAAACGAAATCTCGGAATGCACGAAAGCGCCCGCGGAAACGCGAGGGCTAGTTGGCCTCGGCCTCCGGCGCCACGTGCTCCCGGCGATCGACCGAGAGAACGCCGGCCACGCGCTTGATGGACTTCATGACTTTCTTGAGGTGGGTCAGATCGGACACCTCGACCACGAACTGGCCGGTCATGCCGCCATCCGTGGTTTTGATCTCGGCGGATGCGATGTTGGTGCCCGTGTCGGTAATGGCGGTCGCGATGTCCGAGAGCAGGCCGCGTCGATCGTCGCCCTCAATGACCAGGCGCACGTAGAAACGATCGCCCGACTCGGCTTCCCACTCGATCTCGACCCGCCGTTCCGGGTGCTCGGCCAGGTTGAGGATGTTCGGGCAGTCGATGCGATGGATCGAGATGCCGCGGCCGCGCGTGATGTAGCCGATGACCTTGTCGCCGGGTACCGGCTGGCAGCATTGCGAGTAGCGGGTCATCATGTTCTCGAGACCCTGGATGCGCACGCCTTTGCCGGAGCCACGCACCTTGTCCACCAGCCGCTCGAACGTCGTGGGCGAGCGATCCTGGAAAGTCTTCTCCTCTTCCGGGAACAACTCCTTGAGAATCGCGTTCGGGCCCAGCTCACCACGCCCCAGGGCGGCGTAAACGTAGTCGAAGTTCGGCACGTTCAGCGCTTCCGCGGCGCGCTGCAGCTTGGCGGTCTCACTCGGTAGTTCCTTGCGGACTTTGCGCAGCTCGCGCTCCAACAGCTCCTTGCCCAGGCTGATCGCCGCATCCGATTCCTGTTGCTTGATGAAGCTGCGGATCTTCTGCCGCGCACGCGCTGTCTTCACGAATGCCAGCCAGTCGCGCGACGGCTTCTGCCGCGGGTCCGTGATGACTTCCACGGAATCGCCGTTCTTCAGCTCACGCGCCAGCGGCGCGATGCGCCCGTTCACGCGCGCGCCCGCGCAGTGCAGGCCAACGTCGGTGTGGACCGCGAACGCAAAATCGATGGGCGTCGCGCCTTTGGGCAGCTGCTTCACGTCGCCCTTGGGCGTGAAAACGAAAATCTCGTCCTGGAACAGGTCGATGCGCAGGAACTCCAGGAACTCCTCCGGCTCGCGCGTGTCCTGCTGCCACTCGAGCACCTGCCGGAACCAGCTCAGCTTCTCATCAACTTCGTTGCTCGAGCGCTTCTCGCCTTCCTTGTAGCGCCAGTGCGCCGCGATACCGTACTCCGCCGTCCGATGCATTTCGTGCGTGCGAATCTGGATCTCATAGAGCCGGCCGCCCGGGCCGAAGATCGTCGTGTGCAGCGAGCGGTACATGTTCGACTTGGGCGTCGCGATGTAATCGTGGAACCGCTCCTGGATCGGCGTCCACTTCGAGTGGATCACGCCGAGCGCAGCGTAGCAGTTCTGGACGGAATCCGTGGTGATGCGCATCGCCATGAGGTCGTAGATCTCCTCGTACG
>CBJLQC010000592.1:0-1766 GCA_966424955.1 uncultured bacterium
CTGAACGAATTCTCGACCTGTTGCATCGGCGTACTGCACGCCTGATACGCGCCCGTCCTTGTGCAGCACACGGCGAGCCCAGCTCATGGTGCGCAGCTCGAATCCGGGCTGGCGTTGAAGGATCGGTAGAATTGTGTTGGACGGCTGCGCTTTCGCCCCGATCATGCAACCGAACCCGGCGCAGTGCCCACAATATTGACACGCGGGACGCGCGATACCGTCGGGATTCGTATACGCCTCGCTGAGTAACGCGGATGGCGCAACGAATGGGTGAAATCCGAGCTGACGCGTCGCATCCGAGAACAGCTTCGAAAAATACGAGCTCTTGTTCGGCGGCAGCGGATACTCTTCTGCGCGCGGACCTTCGAACGGATTACCGCCATCGACTATCCTGCCGCGCAAGTTTCCAGCTTTGCCTCCTACTCCCAACCTCTGCTCGGCACGCCAGTAGTGCGGCTCGAGGTCATCGTAGCTCACGCCCCAATCCTGCACCCCGAGGTCGGCGGGCAAATGCGCGGCGCCGATACGTTCCTGGAGGTGGGTCCGTAGCCGGAAGAACTCGGGCGTAAAGCGGAACGACAGTCCTGCCCAGTGCTCTCCTGCCCCGCCCACACCGGTGCCGGGCAGGAACGATCCGTATTGGCGAACCGGCACTGCGCGATCACGAGCGGAATGTCGATGTGTGATCGTTTCGTCGGCGAGGTTCTGCATCATCCGGAAACGTGCCGCGAAGTCGATGTCGTCCATACCGGCTGCATATTCCGCCTGCGTCCGCAGTTTACCGCGTTCGAGCACGACGACCGATAGCGGCGTGCGAGTGGTCAGCTCCCTGGCCATGGTCAGTCCGGTAAAGCCGCCACCAATGATGACCACGTCGACCGGTTTGAGTTGTGTGGTCATCGCTTCAATCCTTTTCATCTTCCAGCAGCGGTGGGACGCGTCCCATGAGTCGCTCCATACTCGCCGCTTTCGGACGCCAGGGCTCCCCGAAGTGACGGTCGATCGCGTCGCGGTAGTTGAATTGCGGTCCCGGATAACCGATCAACGTCCACCCCACGAGATCTGCGTTTCCTCCATGCATAGGATCGCAGAACATTCCTTCGATCGTGTGGCGGCGGAGCAGCTGGAAGAAAGACGTATTCTCGATTTCGGTCAGTTTGCTGATCTGAGCGTCGCTGGACAATTCGTCGAATGTGCCAAGCTCGCGGATTCCGGCGCGGTACATCTGCCGGGGATTCTGTTCGCCCTGGTATCCGTGCTCGGCGACTGAAGTGAGGAACGGCGGCTTGGTGTAGCGATACTTGTCGCGGCCGTACGGGCCTGCCAGTTGCCGGTCTATGTAGATGACCACGCCGGCGTCGGTTGCTCCCGAGCCGTGCGCGTCGCGGGGAAAGATTCTCTCGCAAGCTGCGCTTACGGTGCGAGCTTCTTTGGCTGTAAAGAAGCGCAGCGGCACGTCGATCGTACCATCATCGCGCACGAGTAGCCCGGACTCGCGCGCAACAACGTAGAGCACCGTGGCACTAACCGCGCCGGCGGAGACCGTCAAAAACTGCCTGCGTCGCATGTGTACCCCTCGAGCTCTGGAGGCAACTCTTCGTTACACCGCGCTATTTGAAGGAACACGGACTGGTCAATGTTCGCGTTATTCGCATCACCCTAGCGGTTGCGCCAACAGGCGAGCGCCTTCAGCACGTCCGTGCCGCGCCGGATACCGCCATCAAAGATCACCCGAACGCATCCAGCAACTCTGTCGGGGGCTGGTA
>CBJLQC010000593.1:0-1760 GCA_966424955.1 uncultured bacterium
AAGTTCAATGTCACCGTCGTGGCCGCGGCGGGCATCATACTGGCGCCGCTGCTGCATCGATTCGTGCACCGGTTTCACCTCGAGGACGAGAGGCAGCGATCACGATGAGCCAGGACCTGTGGACAGCCGTCGACCACTACATCAGCAGCATCGTCATTACCCCGGACGCGGCGCTCGACGCCGCCGTGCAGTCAGCCGTTGAGGCGAAATTGCCGCCCATCAGCGTCACCCCGGCGCACGGGAAGCTGCTGCACCTGATCGCATCGATTGCGGGGGCGCGCCGCATCCTGGAGATCGGCACGCTTGCGGGCTACAGCACCATCTGGCTCGCTCGCGCGCTGCCTGGGGACGGCCGGCTCGTCACCATTGAGGCCAACGACACGCACGCCTCGATCGCGCGCGCGAACATCGAACGCGCGGGGCTGACGGACCGCGTGGAGATCCGCCGGGGCACTGCGCTCGATGTGTTGCCGCAGCTCGCCGGCGAACGACAGCCACCGGTCGATGGCAGGTTCATCGACGCCGACAGGACCAGGCTTGCCGAGTACTTCGACTGGGCGGTCCGGTTGTCACGTGCGGGCAGCACGATCATCGTGGACAACGTCGTGCGCAAGGGAGCCGTGGCGGATGCGGCAAGCGAGGAGACGAACGTGATCGGCGTTCGACGGTTCAACGATCGGCTGAAGGTGGACACGCGCGTGAACGCGACGATTGTCCAGACGGTGAGCGCGAAAGGCTACGACGGCTTTGCGCTGGCAGTCGTGCGGTGACAGAGGTCGCGATTCGCCGCGCCTCTCCCGCCGACACGGACGTCCTTGTCGAGATATTGAGCGAGGCGGCGAACTGGGTGCGTACCCTCGACGGCAGCGAGATGTGGGTGGAAAACGAGCTCGATCGCCGGCATGTGCAGGCCGAAGCGGAGGCGGGTCTGTTCGTCGTCGCGGCAATCCAGGGTGCGGTGGTTGGCGTCGTCCGTTTCCAGCTGGAGGACGCGTTGTTCTGGCCCGATATCGACACGCGCGGCTCCGCATTCGTGCACCGGCTCGCCGTACGTCGTTCGCATGCGGGCCGCGGCGTTGCGCATGCGCTGCTCCAGTGGGCGGCCGATACGGCGCGCGCGCTCGGAAAGGAGCACCTGCGGCTGGATTGCGATGCGGATCGGGTGCGGCTGCGCGCGACGTACGAGCGCTTCGGATTCCGGCTGCATAGCTACCGGCAGGTGGGCTCGTACTACGTCGCGCGATACGAGTTGGCTTTATAGAAGCTCCAAGATCCAAGCTCCAAGATCCAAGCTCCAAACGTGGAACCTGGAGCTTGCAGTCAGTGAGTCAATGCGTAGAGCACTGCATTGATGCCGAACGCGTAGCCGCGCGGGCCCATGGCGACGAAGTACTCGGGGCTGTCGCCCTCGCGTTCCCAGGAGTCGCCGAAATCGGTGTTGTGCGTCATCAGCACGATGAGGCGTCCGTGGCTGTCGTTGATGCCGCGCGCACGCGCGACGGCGCTGTCGCTGCCACGCTCGGAAGTGGCGCCGCCGGTGCCAAGAAAGAACCCGATATTCGGAATCTGTGGCACCGATGTGACTTCGAACTGCGTTCGGAAGAGCGGATGGTCGGCCGGTAAATCGAAGATGGGGAATTCGTTCGCGGGCAACGCCTTCCGGAGCTGGGCGACCCAGTGGTCCCACGCATAGCTGCCCCAGAAGTCATCGACCCACAGGAAGCCGCCCTTCTCCAGGTACACGCGCATCGCCTTTGCAT
>CBJLQC010000594.1:0-1752 GCA_966424955.1 uncultured bacterium
AACGTCACCGCATTCAACACCGTGTGGACGTACGACATCTACCAGGCGTACATCAGGAAACAGGCATCCGACGCGCATTACCTGTGGATGGGCCGGTTCGCCACCGTGTTCGGCATCGCGCTGTCCGTCCTGACCGCGTACGCCACCACGCAATTCAACAACATCATGGACATGCTCCAGCTGGTATTCGCGTTCGTGAATGCCCCGCTGTTCGCGACGTTCCTGCTCGGCATGTTCTGGAAACGCACGACCGGCCATGGTGCGTTCGCCGGTCTGCTGGCCGGCACCGGGGCGGCCGCGCTGCATCACGGCCTCACGCTGCCGGCCGGCGCGGTGGCCGGGACCTTCAAGGGCGGCTGGCTCGGCGCGGTGTTGCACAGCTATCCGAGTGAGATGGCGCAGAACTTCTGGACGGCGATCTTCGCGTGGACGTCGTGCTTCGTCATCACGATACTGGTCAGCCTCATCACCAAACCGCGCCCCGACGATGAGCTGCGCGGGCTCGTGTATGCGCTGACCGAAAAGCCGAAGGACACCGGGCTGGCCTGGTACCAGAAGCCGGCGACGCTGGCGGTGGTCGTGCTCGCCATGACGCTGGTGCTGAACATCATATTCTTCTGAGGGGATTTCGGGGATAGAACGGCGATGGGGGGATCCGCCAACTTCGTTTACGATATCGGCTCGAGGTAAACACATGGGATTGGATATTCGTTTGCCGATCGGCTTGATGTTCGCCCTGCTGGGCGCGGTGCTCGCCACCTACGGCGCGCTCAGCAGTCCGGCGATCTACGCGCGCTCGCTCGGCCACAACATCAACCTGTGGTGGGGGATCGTGCTGTTGCTGTTCGGGCTGGTGTTCATCTACTACGGTCAGCGAGGCATGCGCGCGCTGCGCGCCGGCCCGGCGGACGCGGCGGACCGTGCGGCCATGCCGCACGGCGATTAGATAAACTCTACGGCAGCCGCACGCGTGCCAGGCGCACGCGTGCATCCTGCGTCCAGGCCAGCAGTGCGGCATCATCCGAGATGCGCAGGAGCTGCGGATGGTCCGCGCCCTGTGATGCCGGCACCTCGGCCACCTGCACTTTCGTACCCGCCACGCGCGCTACGCTCAACACTCGCTCGCCACGCGCATTGAGATTCACCGCCACCAGTGCAGCTCGATCCATTACCGCCAATGCAGGATGGCCGGTGGGCAGCTGCTCACCACCCACCACGCGAACGGGCGAAGTGCCCGGCCGCGCGTAGTAGATGCCCATCCGCCCGGGTGCACCCGTGAACCAGGCCAGGTGCGCCTGATCGTTCGCGACGGCCAGCGCCGGGCCGCTATGCGGGCAACCGGGAAACACCCAGTCGTCCGCATGCACGCGCTCGGGTTGCATCCCGGTGCGCAGCCGAGCGGTCACGATGTCGCGCACATCGCCCGGGAAATGGCCGCGCCAGGCGGCCAGCACATCATCGCCAACCGGTGCCAGCGAAACGCGGCAACACGGACACGCGTCGCCCCACCACCGCTGGTTGGCCGGCTGCCACGTCGCGCCGAGATCCTGCGACGTGGCGGTATATACGGCGGAGCCTTCGTGGCCGGCATCACTGTGCGCGCCCTGCACGTCGCGGCGGCTGTCCAGCCAGGCGACCACGAACGCCGAATCACCGGCCACCGTCGCACCGTGAAAGGTATGCCCGGCCGGCGCGGCCGCGGACGTATCGTCGTTCAACGTGATGGGCGCCGACCACGCGCGACCGCCGTCC
>CBJLQC010000595.1:0-1752 GCA_966424955.1 uncultured bacterium
CCGCCTCGTGGTGAAATCAGGCGGGCGCGTGTTCTTCCTGCGCACCGACGATCTCGATTGGATCGAAGCGGCCGGCAACTACGTCCGCCTGCACCTCGGTGAAGAAGCGCATCTCTTCCGCGAGACGATGACGCGCATGGAAGCGCGGCTCGACACGCGCCGATTCGTCCGCATCCACCGCTCGCGCATTGTGAACACCGAGCGCATCAAGGAACTGCAGCCCTGGTTCAATGGCGAGTACGTCGTCGTCCTGCGCAACGGTACGCGACTGCCGCTGAGCCGTGGCTATCGCGATAAGCTGCAGGAGCAACTCGGTAAGGGGTTCTGAGGTTAGGTCTCTCTAAAAGTTTACAGTCGCGAATCCAACCGGCTGGATAAAGTAGCCGTCGTCGTTCACGTCGAACCGCACACCTCCCTTGAGGCCAAACGGGCCCTTGAGGGTGGTTTCCAGCAGCGCATGGACCGCGACACCACTCGGATAGCGAATGGTAGTCTCGGTCACCGTGCGGCCATCCGTCTCCCGAAAGATCGCTTGACTCGAAGCGCGGAAATACGTGCCAAGCCCGAGTTCGATGTCGAGATCACTGAACGCGGAGCGATACAGGCCGGTAATCCGGAAGTATTGGAAATTCTTGGCGCCGAGCACGAGCCGCCCGGGTTCGGCAGCAGAGATGCGTGGCGGCTCGTAATCGTCTGTGCCAATGCTGTTCACCACTCCAACCCCGATGCCCCACCCTCGATGCAGCCATAGGTTGATTTGGGCATCGACGCAACAGGGCACGTCGGCGACGGGGTCCAGCAGGCCCGCGCCAAACTCGATTTCAATGATTGGCTTGGGCTCCTGAGCATCCACGCGCACCGACCAGCACAAGCACAGTATCCAAACGAGAACGGGTGGAGCGGCCTTCCGCATCACTCACCTCCACCCGTAATGTGTAATGCTCGTGAACTTTGGCTCTCGTCGAACAGAGCGGTGACGTCAATGGCGCACGCCTCCCAGCTGCGTACGAGGTTCTCAGGCTCGGGCGGGAGGAAGAGATCGAAGTCGTTTGTTATGAAAACAGCCTGGCCGTGCGGACCATACATGTTGGCGGCAGACACGCCGATCAGCACGTAGCGCACTGCGCGCGCGGCGAGTTCAGCGGCAAGCGGTGCGAGCGGATGCGTCACGCTCACCGGGACGGCGTGACGAGGCTGAGCCACGCCTTCGCATCCGCGTAGCTGCCGACCCACGCTCCGCTCTTGTCGGCGCCGGACCGGTTGCGCGGCATCGCCTCGACGTCGATGAGGGGTGTCACGGTCGCGTGGTC
The DNA here is from genome assembly GCA_966424955.1 of uncultured bacterium. Taxonomy (GTDB): domain Bacteria; phylum Gemmatimonadota; class Gemmatimonadetes; order Longimicrobiales; family RSA9; genus CBJLQC01. The sequence goes on from CBJLQC010000595.1 coordinate 1,311, forward strand.
CCGGAGGTGACCGCGCCGGTCCCGTCCAGGAAGCGACGAATGTCAGCGATCCTGGCAGCCGCGTCGGCTTCGCCGAGATCGATCAGCCGCCGCACGTAATCGCCCTGGAACATCACCAGGCTGAGCATGTCATTCGATCGCGTTTCGCGCGTCCCAAGCCCGCGCGTGAGAAATCGAAACGGGCGCGGTAGCTCTGGTTCGTACTCGTTTGCGAGTCGGCCGAGATCGACGGAAGGCCGTAGCAGCAGCAAATCGATGTGTCGGAAGCCATTGCGGTCCGAGTCCGGCAGCCGGGCGATCAGATCGTTAATACGCCGAAGCTCCAGTGCATCGCCGTCGAGCTGATCGAGGAAGATCGCGTTGTACAACACGCCTGCTACCTGGGCGGGCGGCGGGTAGCCGGCGATGACAGGCCGGTCTGCTTCGTCGCGCGAGCGAGCGT
>CBJLQC010000596.1:0-1744 GCA_966424955.1 uncultured bacterium
GGGTCGCGAGGTTCGAGCCGAACGGCGCCGGGGCCGACGTGACGCTCCAGCGCGGCGCGGAGCAGCGCCGGCCGCAGGAGCCGACGCGACCATTCCCGTACGGCGAGGAAGAGCTGCGGCTCACGGGCCACGCTCCCGGCATCCGACTGACCGGCGTGTTGACATTGCCCAAGGGCGAGCATGTGCATCCGGCCGTCGTGCTGATCAGCGGTTCCGGCGCGCAGGATCGGGATGAGACGATAGCAGGTCACAAGCCTTTTCTGGTGCTGGCTGACCACCTCACTCGCCGCGGCTACGCGGTGCTCCGCCTGGACGACCGCGGCGTCGGCGGTTCGACGGGTCGCGTAATCGACGCCGGCCTGCACGATGTCGCGGGGGACGTGCGCATCGCGCTCGCCCACCTGCGTGCGCATCCGCGCATCGATGCGCGGCGCATCGGTCTGATCGGCCACAGCGAGGGAGGCTACATTGCGCCGATCGTGGCGGCCGATGCGCCCGTCGCGTTCATGGTGCTGCTGGGCGCGCCGGCGGTGTCGGGGCCGATGATACTCGAGGCGCAGCGCGCCGCCATGAACCGGGGCTCGGGCATGCCGGCGAAAGAAGTGGCTGTCGACTCGATGATGATCGCCGCGCTGCTGCGCGTGCTGGAGCAGGACCCATCCGCCTCCGAAGTTGAGAGCGCCATCGCATCGGGCGTGTCGCGCTGGCTGGCAACACTGCGCCCTCATGAGCGCGCCATCGCGCGTCGTTTGCTTGATGCGCGCACGGTCGCGCGGGACTCCGCGAGCTTCACGCTGTGGCGGAGCGCGTGGTTTCGTTCGCTGCTCCGTCACGATCCCGCGCCGTATCTGAATCGCGCTGACGTGCCGGTGCTCGCGATTATCGGCGAGCTCGACTTGCAAGTACCCGCCTGGCAGAGTGCGCCCGCGTTCGCTTCTCTCTATGCGAAGCGTCCGGGGCTGCTAACCGTTCGTGTGCTGCCCGGCATCAACCATATGCTGCAGCCGGCGCGCACAGGATCAATGCAGGAGTATATGGAGATCGAGCAGACCATCGCGCCGGCAGTGCTGCAGGCGCTGGACGAATGGCTGGCCGCGACCGTACCGGTAACCGGGTCCGCCATCCGACACTGGTAACATGGAGAGCGGGCGATGACGACGCGACGTGAACAGGCCGGTCCTTCCGGCTGGCTGGTGCTCAGCCTGATGCTGCTGTGGCTCGTGCTCTATTTTGCGGTGCGCTTCTACCTGGAGGCCAACGGTGCTCTGCGCAGCGGCGTGCGTCTCGCCCTCGCCTTCAGCCCGTCACCGGTGTTCGCGTTGTTCCTCTGGAACTTCATTCGCGGGGTGCGCGCCGCCGATGAGTTGGAGCGGCGCATCCAGCTCGAGGCACTCGCCGTGGCTTTCCCGCTCGGACTACTGCTGCTCACGACGCTGGGGCTCGCGCAGCGCGCCGTCGAACTCAGCATCCACGACTGGAGCTACAATCACGTCTGGCCTTTCTTCGTGATCTTCTATCTGCTCGGCCTGATGCTGGCACGGAAACGCTACCAATGAGGAGCCGCCTGAAGGTGCTGCGCGCGGAGCGCGACTGGTCGCAGGCGGAGCTGGCGGCGCGGCTGGGCGTATCCCGTCAGACCATAAACGCGATCGAGACCGGCAAGTACGACCCGTCGCTCGGTCTCGCATTCACCATTGCCCGCCTTTTCGAGCTGCGCATCGAGGAAATCTTCTTCCCGGACCCC
>CBJLQC010000597.1:0-1738 GCA_966424955.1 uncultured bacterium
CCGCGCGGCGCTCCTCGCGCTCGCGCTCGCGCTCTTCACCTCTTACCCTAATCAAACAGACTGCTCACGCTCTCGTTGGAGTGCGTGTAACGAATCGCCCGCGCCAGCAGCTCGGCGATGGAGAGGATGCGCAGCTTCTCGAAGCGCTTCTCCGCGGGCACGAACAGCGTGTTGGTCACCACTACTTCCTTCACCGGCGAAGACTGCAGCCGCTCGACGGCCGGACCGGACAGCAGCGGATGCGTGGCCGCCGCATAAATCTCCGTCGCGCCGCGCTCCTTCAGCGCGTAAACGACGCTTTCCAGCGTACCCGCGGTGTCGATCATGTCGTCGACCACTATGCAGCTGCGCCCGGTGACTTCACCCACGACCTGGACCACCTCGGCGACGTTCGCGGCGGGCCGGCGCTTGTCGATGATCGCGAAGCTCGCATCCATGCGGCGGGCGAAGCCGCGCGCCATCTTGGCGGCCCCCACGTCCGGCGCCACGACGACCGGATTGTCGAGCCCGAGATCGCGGAAATACGAGGTCAGCACGGGCGCGGCATACAGGTGATCCACGGGAATGTCGTAGAAGCCCTGGATCTGATGCGTGTGGAAGTCCATGCCCAGCAGCTTGTCGGCGCTGGCCGCCTCGATCAGGTTGGCGAGCAGCTTGCCGCCGATCGCCACCCGCGGCTGATCCTTGCGATCCTGCCGGGCATAGCCGTAGTACGGCATGACACACGTCACGCGCGCCGCCGATGCGCGCTTGGCCGCATCGGTAAGGAGGAGCAGCTCCATGATGCTGTCGGCGGGCGGCGGCGTCGGCTGAATGATGAAGACATCGCGGCCGCGCGCGTTCTCGTTGATGCGCACGAAAATCTCGCCGTCCGCGAAACGCTTCACGGTGCAGTCGGCGAGCGTAGTGCCCATGTGCTGCGCGATCTCCTCGGCGAGCGGGCGGTTGGCGGTGCCGCTCAGCAGGAGCAATGAGTTCGGATATTCGACCATGGTCCTTTTCGTGCGCCCAAACGGGCGAAAGCCCTTGAAGCTAGGCGGTATCCGCAAGGTGCGCAAAGGGGTATGGAAAGTGCGCGCTGGGCGGACCAATGGACACTGAATCGCTGCTGATCGAGGACGCGGTGCGCGCGCAGGAAGCCCTGCTCGAGTCGAAACGGCTGGCCATCCTCGGCATCAAGCCCGAGGACCACGGCCAGCAGCCCGCGTATTACGTGGCGGAATACCTGCACCGCAGTGGCTACGATGTCATTCCGGTCCCGGTCTATTATCCGGACTGTCGCGAAATTCTGGGCAAGCCGGTCTGTCGCAAGCTGACGGAAGTCGGACCGGTGGACATGGTCGTGGTGTTTCGCAAGCCGAACGACATCCCGCCGCACGTCGACGATATCATCGCGGCCAAACCGAAGTACGTCTGGTTTCAGTTGGGGATCCGGAACGAGGAAGCGGCCCACCGGCTCGCGGAAGCGGGCATCGCTGTCATCCAGGACAAGTGCACGATGGTCGAGCACCGCCGCGCGCTGGCGCGACAGCGGGCGGCGTCAGGTTAGGGCTTCCCCGGCCGACCGGCGGGGCGGCGGCAGGTGCACCTCGGCCAGCCGCGCCATCGTGCGCTGCAGCACCGCCTGGCCGCGGCCACCCACGATGTTCATCACGGCGATGTAGTGTTCGACGCCGCGACTGAGCGGCCCGAGCTCGTCCAGCATCTCGCGGAGGTGCTGGCCCCGCTGGGAGGCGGG
>CBJLQC010000598.1:0-1729 GCA_966424955.1 uncultured bacterium
TCCGCTCGAGCTGACCACGGCGGTCGAGCACGTGTTCATCAATGGCCGGGAAATGCCGGATGACACACGGCAGCGCGCGCTCTTCAACCGCTACCGCCGGCTGGGCGGCGCGCTACCCGAGGCGTACGTGAAGTAAAGCAATCGCGCGCGGCTCGGGCTCCCAGCGAAGCACCGTTCGGTGCGAGCGGCAGCACGAGCCGCGCGTTTGGCAGCGCCTGCTAATTCCTCGATACCACCGGATACCTGAGGATGGTGCGCAGCCGCTCGGGCGGCACGCGCCGCGGATCCGACAGATAGATTTCGTGATGCGGCCCGGCAAAGCGGTAGCCCTCGCGCGCGGCCGCCTCTTCCATCAATCGAATGGTCTCCGCCTCGGTCGAGTACGGACCCACATGCAGTGCCTGCATGCAAATGCCTTCGTTCAGTGTCTCCAGGCGGACCTGGTCCGCCAGCGAGCGCTTCTTGCCGACGCACACCGTGATCGCATTACGCAGGTCGTTCGTATCGATGAAGTCGGGCGTGCGGATCAGCAGCATCCACTGCGACCACCCGCTGTCATTGGGCTTGCCCCAAAGCCCTTCCAGCTTCGCGACGTGGTAGTCGTGGCCGGCATAGCGCTTCGCCATCTTGATGGTGAAGGCAATCGAGTACAGCGCGCTGATCGCATCCTGGAATTCCTTACCGCCCGGATCGCCTTCGCCCACGATCGTCAGGTACTTTGCGCGCCGCGTCTGCACCAGCACCGGCGCCTGGGCAGCCACGTACTCATCCGCATGCTCCTTGTACAGGTCCAGCTTCTGTGACATAACGCCTCCTCTGCTTCGGACTGGCCCGCCTACCATCGTACACGCGGCTTTGCCATTTGTATGTAAGGAGTTTCCAGACATTGCGCGCGCATACGCTGCCGCGACAGCTTCCGCGCATGAACACACTCCCGACAATCGGATTTATTGGTCTTGGCGTGATGGGCCGCAGCATGGCGCGCCACCTGCACCACGCCGGCCATCAGCTGGTCGTTTACAACCGCACCCGTGACCGGGCCAACGAGATCGTGGCGCTGGGCGCGCGCTGGGTCGATTCGCCTGCCGACGTCGCCCGCGCCGCCGACGTCGTCATCACCATGGTCGGCTACCCGCGTGATGTCGAACAGGTCTATTTCGGCGCGAACGCGCTCATCGACCACGCGCATACCGGCGCACTGCTCATCGACATGACCACATCGACACCGGCGCTCGCGCGCCGCATTGCCGACACGGCGGCCGCACGCGGCGTGCACGCGCTCGATGCGCCCGTGTCCGGTGGCGACATTGGTGCCCGCGAAGCGCGTCTCACCATCATGGTGGGCGGTGAGCCGGCCGCCTTCGAGCGCGCGCGGCCGGTCTTCCAGGTGATGGGGAAAACCATCAACCTCATGGGTGCGGCCGGCGCCGGCCAGCACACGAAGATGTGCAACCAGATCGCCATCGCGGCAGGGATGCTGGGCGTCTGCGAAGCGCTCGCTTACGCCGTGCGCGCCGGCCTCGATCAGGCCGCCATGATCAATACCATCTCGACCGGCGCCGCCGCCTCGTGGTCACTCAGCAACTACGGCCCGCGCATCGACGTCGAGCGGGACAGGAAGTTCCACGACATGCCCAGGCTGTAGTCGGGATCGGCGGCGACGATCGTGTGCCCGAGTTCGCGCAGTTGCTCGGCGACGACGTTCATCGCGGCGCCGATCTCCGGATGC
>CBJLQC010000599.1:0-1722 GCA_966424955.1 uncultured bacterium
CGTACCCCTGCCCGGCCAGCACCTGCGCCGGATAGAGCGAATTGGTGGACCAGCCGTTCGTGCTGTAGCCCTCCGGGCCGCCATGCGGCAGGACCGCGAGCGGCGCGCGGGCATTCTCGGGTGCACCGACCGGCCTGATCAGGATGCCGGCCATCCGCCAGCCGTCGCGGGCCGTCCACTCGAAAGTCTCCTGTTTGCCGAGCTGCACCTGCCCGAGCCAGGCATTGTGCTGCGTCAGCCGGCGCAGCTGACGGTTCCGCGTGCTGCCGATGAACACCTCGCCCGGATGCTGCGCCGTGCTGGCCGATGTGGCGAAGGTGATGCCATCCCGCGCGAAGCTGGCACTGCCGAACACCTCGGCACCATTGCCCAATACACGGGTGATCGCACCTCCCTGGGCGGGCACCGTGTTCAGTGCCGTGCGCGTGCCCTCTACCGCGACGAAGCGAATGGTACGCGTGTCCTGCCACCCGACGTCCAGCACGCTGCCCTCGTAGTCGGGCGTGATGTTGCGCGGCGCGCCGCCGTGCTCGACGACGAAGATGCTTTGCGCGAGCGGATCGTTGAACGACGTCGCGCCCAGAAACGCCAGCCGGTTGTTGTCCGGCGCAAATGCCATTGCTCCCAGCTTGCCCTCGGTCCGTACCAGCGCGGCTGCGCCGTCGAGCGGCGTGATGTACAACTTGCGATACATCAGGTCGGCATCCGCGTCGCTCGTCTCGGTGATCTGCACGGCCAGCATGCGGCCGTTGGGCGCCCACACGAAATCACGCACGGTGTGCTGTTCCGGTGTGAGCGCGCGCGCAGTGCCGCCATCCACAGGTTGGATCCAGAGCCGGACCGGGTGGTTGCGCTCGCTGGCTACATTGACGTCGTCACCACGACGACGTCGCGCGACGACATCCGCTGCATCGGCGACCCGTGCGCTATACGCGATCGAGCGGCCGTCCGGCGCCCAGCGGAAGGCGCTCACGCCGGCGGGTGCACTGGTGATGGCGCGCGGCTCGCCGCCGGTAAGCGGAACGAAGTGCACCTGCCCTCGATAAAGAAAAGCCAGGCGGCTGCCATCAGGGGACCATGCGGGCGCGCCCGCGGACATCGGGCGCTGCACGATGGCATTGGGATGATCGCCGGCGGTTTCGGCGAGATAAAGCTCGCTGTAGGCGCGCAGCCCGGCGGCCGTGTCTTCCTCGGGCGCGCGCGGGCGCGTCAGCGTGTAGGCCACGTGCCTGCCATCCGGGCTGATCGCTACGGAAGTCACCGTTTCCAGCCGGGTTACGTGTTCGGGCGTGAGTTGGGCGGCCGCGGTCTGGACGAGGGCGAGGAGTGAGAGCGGCAGCAGGCGCAGCAACATGGTTTACCTCCGAGATATCTGGCCACATTATTCCAGAAGCCGGCGCGAAGCGCAACCAAACACGACAGGGGAGGGACGCGTGAAGCAAGCGATGTTACTGATTGCGGTATGCTGGACGGCGTGTGCCGGCCAGCCGGAGCCGCAAACCTCGCAGCTTGCGCCCTCGCAGGACCGTGATGCGGAGATCTTCGCTGCCACCATGGCGCGTGCCCGGAGCGAGCGCCTGGACACCCTGCCGATTGGTGAAGTGGTCGCGCGCGTGGGCAGCTGGTTCGTGGGCACGCCGTACACGCCGTCCACGCTGGAAGCGGACGGGCCCGAGCACCTGGTCGTCACGCACTTCGGCCTCGCCGACGACGTGCCCTGGC
>CBJLQC010000600.1:0-1719 GCA_966424955.1 uncultured bacterium
CGGTCTGGACGAGAACGTGCAGCCGCAGCATACCATGCAGCTGATTACGGCGCTCACGGAGGCCGGCAAGGATGCCGAGCTGCGCTTCTATCCACTGGGCGCGCACGGCGCGGCCTACGATCAGCAGAGCTATACGACGATGCTGAAGGTCTATGCCAACACCTGGTGTGAGTACCTCAAGGCCGCTTGTGAGCCGTTGCCGGTGAACGAAAAACCGGTCATGTAGCGGCGGGAGACTGGCCGGGAGCGTCGCGGCGACGCTCCCGGTCCAGCGACCGGAATGGTTCTGCGGGTCCAGGATCTCACCAAGCATTACGGCGCCACCGTAGCCGTCCAGGATGTCTCGTTCGAAGTTGCGCGCAACGAGATCGTCGGTCTGCTCGGGCCGAACGGCGCCGGCAAAACCACGACCATCAACATGGTGCTCGGCGTGCTGGAGCCGACCGCCGGCTCGATTCACATCGAGGGCATCGACCTGGCCCGGCAGCGGTCGCAGGCGCTGCAGCGCACCAATTTCACCGCCGTCTATTCGGCACTGCCCGGCAACCTGACGGTTTATCAGAACCTGCGGGTGTTCGGCATGATCTACGGCGTGGAGTCGCTCGCGGAGCGGATCGCCGCCGTCCTCCAGCAATTCGATCTCACCTCGCTCCGTGATACCCGGACCGGTCTGCTGTCTTCGGGCGAGCAGACGCGTGTCGCGCTGGCCAAGGCCATGTTGAACCGGCCGCAGCTGCTGCTGCTCGATGAGCCGACCGCGTCCCTCGATCCGGCGACTGCGCGCGAGCTGCGGGCCGTGATCCGGGACGGCGCCCGGAGCGGAACGGGTGGCGTGCTCTGGACGTCGCACAACATGTACGAGGTGGAAGAGGCCTGCGACCGGGTGCTGTTTCTCTCGCGCGGGCGCATCCTGCTGGCAGGCAATCCGCGCTCGCTGCCTGGTGAGCACGGCAAGCGCACGCTGGAGGAGCTTTTCATTACCGTCGCGCGCGAGCCGCTCACGCTCAATCTCTCATGAACCTGCGCCGCGCGGCCGCCATTCTGCTGCGGCAGTATTACCTGATGAGCAACAGCCTGACGCGGGTCTTTCCGCTCTTCGGGTGGGTGGCGGTCGACATCATCCTGTGGGGCTTCATCACGCGCTACCTGAACACGGTTTCCAATCCGGGCTACAACTTCGTACCCGCGCTGCTGGGCGCCGTCCTGCTCTGGGATTTCCTGACGCGCGTCATGCAGGGTGTGTCGATGTCGTTCCTGGAGGATGTCTGGTCGCGCAATTTCCTGAACTTCTTCGCCACGCCGCTGCGGCTTTCCGAGGACCTCGCGGGGCTGGTCTTCGCGAGCATCGCGACGAGCGCCGTCGGACTGCTGGCCATGCTGGTGATCGCGTCGCTGCTGTTCGGATTATCGTTATTCGCTTACGGCATCCTGCTGGTTCCCTTCCTCCTCGTGCTGTTTCTGTTCGGCATAACCCTCGGCGTTTTTGCAGTTGCGCTGGTGTTGCGGCTCGGCCCCGCAGCGGAATGGTTCATCTGGCCGATCCCGGCGCTCATCGCACCCTTTGCCGGCGTCTTCTATCCGGTTGCCACGCTGCCGCCGGTCATGCAATGGGTATCGTACGCATTGCCGGCAGCCTATGTTTTCGAGGGCATACGCGCGCTCGTGCGCGGCGACCAGGTGCCGGGCCTGACGTTGTTGGTGGCGGTATTGCTGGCGATT
>CBJLQC010000601.1:0-1718 GCA_966424955.1 uncultured bacterium
CACGCGGTTGGTTGGTAGTATTCTCGAGCATCAGGACACCGACGTCCTGGCGCTGGCGCGCCCAGTCGAGCGCTCCGCGCGGCCCCATCACGAACAACGCGGTGGACAGTACGTCCGCCGTCATGGCATCGGCCGCGACCACCGTCACACTCCCCCAGGCCGGCACCGGCGTCCCGGTGCGCGGATCGAGAATGTGAAGGCCCCGTTCCGACTGCGACGACGTCGAAACCGATGCGTCGCGCAGACGCAGCTGCAGGACGCCGCGCAAGCGCTGCCGCGGATCCGCCACCGCCACGATCTGTTCGTCGCCCAGCACCATCAGCTGCCCGCCGAAATCGAGCTCCGCGCTCGCCACGCCAGCCTGCCTGAGCAGCGCCGCCGCGTTGCGCAATGCGGTGCCTTTGCCGAAGCCGCCCGTGTCCAGCCACCAGCCGCGCGGTCCCGGGACCACATACGGCGAGTCGGCGAGCACCAGGTGCCTCCATCCGGTGGCCGCCAGGGCGGTGGCCAGCTCCGACTCGGACGGGACGCGGCCTTCACCACGCAGCCGCCAGGCGTCGACCAGCGCGCCGACGGCCGGATCGAAAGCTCCCGCGGTTTGCCGGACCCAGTCGCCTGCTTCCGCGAGCAGACCGTAAAGCTCTCCCGTCACCTCCAGCCGGCCCCGTCCGGCGCCCGCAGCGGCGTTCAGTCGCCCGATTTCGCTACGGTCCGTCCAGCTGCTCAGCACGCGCTCCATGCGCCGTACCTCGGCGAAGGCTGCCTCGCTCGCCGCCAGCCCCGCTGCCTGGCTGGGCGCGCACACGGCGGCCCGCAGGGTCGTCCCCATGACCGCGACCTCGCGCTGGACGAGGTGCGGGCAGGCCGCGAGCTGGAGGGCGAGGAGGGCAGCAATGGTGGCCAGGATGGCTCCTTAGATTGAGACTCATTCTCAACAACGCGGCCAATTTGCGTGTCACTGCCGCGCCCCGCAAGCGGACCTCATCCGCACGACCGCGTCCGATTTCGGCGGATTTTCCCGTCGGCAAAAACCTGCTAGTTTGCCTCGCGCGCGCGGGCACACGCGTGCGCGTGACGGGTATCAAATCGCGTCCAACCGGCCCCAGCCGCGTTATCATCGCGGTCAACCGAATCCAAAAGGAATCCGAATGGCGAGTACGCCGCCCGAGCAGCCGCAGGATCGCGTTATTCCGCGGTTCATCGAAGAGGAAATGCGGACCTCGTTTTTGAACTACTCGATGAGCGTGATCGTGCAGCGGGCCCTGCCCGATGTACGCGACGGGCTGAAGCCGGTGCACCGGCGGATCCTCTACGCGATGCTGGAAGCGGGGCTGACGGCGGGGCGTCCCTACAAGAAGAGCGCGACGGTCGTCGGTGACGTGCTGGGCAAATACCACCCGCACGGCGACATGGCGGTTTACGAAGCGATGGTCCGCATGGTCCAGGACTTCTCGCTGCGCTATCCCCTGGTTGATGGGCAGGGCAACTTCGGCTCGATCGATGGTGACAACGCGGCGGCGTATCGATACACGGAAGCGCGGCTCACGCGCATCGCCATGGAGCTGTTGCAGGACATCGAGAAGGAGACGGTTGATTTTGCGCCGAACTTCGACGATCGCCTGCGCGAGCCCACCGTGCTGCCCAGCAAGTTTCCCAATCTGCTGGTCAATGGCAGCAGCGGCATTGCGGTGGGCATGGCGACCAACATACCGCCGCAC
>CBJLQC010000602.1:0-1703 GCA_966424955.1 uncultured bacterium
TCTTCCGTTACTCGATGGAAACGCACAACTACCCGCACTGCTGGCGCTGCTCCAGCCCGCTCATCTACATGGCCCGCGACTCGTGGTACATTCGCACGACGCAGGCGAAAGAGACCATGCTGCGCAACAACGCGCAGGTGAACTGGTATCCGCCCGAGGTCGGCAGCGGACGGTTCGGCGAATGGCTGGAAGGCAACGTCGACTGGGCGCTGTCGCGCGAGCGCTATTGGGGCACCCCGCTGCCGATCTGGGTGTGCGACCGGCAGGAAGCGCATCGCGAGCTGATCGGCTCGTTCCAGCAGCTCGACGAACGCGCCGGCCGCGGCGTCACGCGCGGCGCCGACTTCGATCCGCACAAGCCCTACATCGATGAAATCACCTGGTCCTGCGCGCAGTGTGAAGGCACCATGCGCCGCACGCCGGAGGTCATCGACGTATGGTTCGATTCGGGCGCGATGCCGTATGCGCAATGGCATTATCCGTTCGAGAACCAGGATCAATGGCGCACGCATTTCCCGGCGCATTTCATCTGTGAAGGCGTGGACCAGACGCGCGGCTGGTTCTATTCACTCATGGCCATCTCCAGCATGCTGGGTGACGGTCCCGCGTACCGCAACGTGGTGGTGAACGACCTCGTGCTGGATGCACAGGGTCAGAAGATGTCGAAATCGAAGGGCAACGTGGTCGATCCCTGGGTGGCCATCGATGCCTTCGGTGTCGATGCCATTCGCTGGTATTTCCTGACCGCCAGCCAGCCGTGGGTATCGAAGCGGTTCGATCCGGAAGCATTGTCGGAAGCCGCGCACCGCATTTTCGACACGCTGGCCAATACGTACAAGTTTTTCGCGCTCTATGCCAACCTGGAGAATTACCGGGAAAGTGCGTCGGCGCCTGCGCGTGTCGAATCGCACCTGATGGATCGCTGGATCCTGTCTCGGCTGACGTCTTTGGTAGCGCAGGTGCGTGACAATCTCGATAATTACGACATCACGCGCGCCGCGCGCTCGATCGGCGAGTTCATCGTCGATGATATCTCCAACTGGTACGTACGGCGCAGCCGTGACCGCTTCTGGGGCAGTATCGACCATCCACAAACGCGTGCCGCGTTCGACACGTTGTCCGAGGTCCTCGTGACGGTCTGCCGGCTGCTGGCGCCGATCACACCTTTCCAGGCTGATTGGCTGCATCGCGCGGTGACCGGCGCCAGCGTGCACCTGGCCCGGTTCCCGGAGCCGGGCCGTGCGGACCAGGCGCTCGAGCGGGGGATGGAGGCGATCCGTGTCCTGGCGCGGCTGGGCCGCGCCGCGCGCGAACGTGTAAAAGTGCGCGTCCGGCAACCGTTGCGCACGCTGCACGCGTTCGCGCCGGTGAGCAACCTCGCCGAGGAGCTGGTGGCCGTGCTGCGCGAGGAGTTGAACGTCAAGGAGGTCCACTTCCTGCAAAGGTCGGAGGACCTGGTGGCGTTCCGGGCACAGCCCAATTTCCGGGTGCTGGGCAAACGCTTCGGCGGCAAGACGCAGGAGGCCGCCGCGCAGGTGCGCGCGCTGAGCAGTGCCGCGCTGTCGGCGTTTCGCGGTGGCGCGCCGCTGTTGATCGAAGTAGGCGGCGAATCGTTCGAGCTGAGTGCCGAGGAGCTCGATGTGCGCGAGGAGCCGCTCGGTGAGCTGCTGGTCGAGAGCGATGCCGGATATACCGTCGCACTC
>CBJLQC010000603.1:0-1658 GCA_966424955.1 uncultured bacterium
CCTGGCCTTCGTGTTCTACGCCGGCGCACTGCTGCGCGACCTGGGGCGGCCGTGGAGCGACGTCAATCCCATCATCGGCAATTCCTTCGGCGTCAGCTCGGTGCTCTTCCTGGTCGCCTGGCACTTCATGCTGTACATGATGGCGCAGTTCGTCGAGTTCTCGCCTGCCGTCGCGGAGTGGCTCGGCTGGCGGCGCGTGCGCGTCTTCCTGGGCACGCTCACCGCGGGGGCCGTCATCTTCGGCATCACGCTGTCACTGCTGCACCAGTCCGGGCTGGGCGCGCTCTATCTGATGGCGCGCGACAAGGTGCACCCGCTGTGGTACACCGAGTTCATTCCCATCCTGTTCGTGGCGTCCAGCATCTTCGCGGGTCTGTCGATGGTCATCTTCGAGGGCTCGCTCAGCCACAAGGTGTTCCACCATCGCGTGGGGCGCGACCTGCGCAAGTCGCACGATGCGATCGTCATTTCGCTGGCCCGCATCTGCGGCGCGACCATGTTCGTTTACCTGTTCCTCAAGCTCCTGGTTTTCGTGCATGGGCAGCGCTGGGTGTATCTGTTCAGCGGCTGGGGTGCGTGGTGGACGTTCGAGATGGTCGGACTGGTCGCCCTGCCGGCGCTGATGTTCCTGTACGGCAATCGCACCGGCAACCTGCGCCTGATCAAGCTGGCCGCCATTGCCACGCTGATCGGCATCATCATCAACCGGCTGAACGTCACCGTCATCGGCTTCAAGTGGGACGCGCCGGTGCGGTACATCCCAAGCTGGATGGAAATCGAGGTCACGCTGGCCGTGCTCTCGGCAGAAGTATGGGTGTTCCGCTGGATCGTGAACCGCATGCCGGTGCTGGGCTCGGCGGTCGAGCTGGTGCGTGAACCCGCGCGCGCGCCGCAGCCGCACGCACCCGCGGCTTGAGGAGGGCATATGGAGACCATGACAGGCGACCTGTTTGCGACGAAGGGCATCGAATACCTGCTCGTCATCGCGTACCTCACGCTGCTGGTAGCCGGCTGGCGGCTGATTTTTCCGAAGCCGAAGCACCCGGAGGAGCCGCACGAGCATTATGGCCCGCTGCCCGACGGCTACTTCTTCCACCAGGGCCACACCTGGGCGCTGCCCGTCGATGCGGAGCGGGTACGCGTCGGCATCGATGACTTCGCCCAGAAAGCGATCGGGCTACCCACGCAGCTGGATCTGCCGCGCCGCGGCATGGTGCTCACCGAGGGCGAGCCGGCCTGGGAGGTGCAGCGCGGCAACGGCGAATACGTCGCCATGCTGTCGCCCATCTCGGGCATCGTGGTGAGTGTCAACGAAGATGTTCTCCACGCGCCCGGCCTGCTCAACACGCAACCGTACGACGATGGCTGGCTGCTGGAGGTGCACGTGGACAGCGCTGCCTACCAGCGCAACCTGTTGTCCGGCCGGCTGGCCGATGACTGGATGGAGGCGGCGCACGCCATCCCGCGTGAGCAGGCGCTCGACCAGCTGCTCACCAGCGTACCTCTCACCGGGGCGCGGTAGCACCGCGTCTCGCACAGGGTCCGTCGTAGCGGCAAAGGTTCTCCTGTCATCCTTTGCTGCTGCGCGGGCCCTGGTAGCGCTGGCGGGTCCGCGGGCGCCGGCGCGGATCGCTGGTTGCGCGTCGCGGGAAACGAAG
>CBJLQC010000604.1:0-1656 GCA_966424955.1 uncultured bacterium
CGACACCGGCCAGCTGTTTGAGGGTCCACACCAGCTGCGCCGACATCCGCTCGCACTTTTGCGGCGGCGGCTGGATCGCATGCGACTTGCGCGCGCCTGCGACCTGCGTGCGCTTGCGAACGGCAAGACTGCGCGCACGGCCGGCATCGTCACCTGCCGGCAGCGTCCCGGCACAGCGAACGGCGTCGTGTTTGTCATGCTCGAAGACGAGACCGGCTACACCAGCGTGGTGGTCTGGAATGATCTCGTGGAAAGGCAGCGGCGCGAGCTCCTCGGCTCACGCCTCCTCGGCGTGGAGGGAAAAATCCAGCGCGATGGCGATATACTGCACCTCATCGCCCGCCGCCTCGTCGATCACACGCGGCTGCTCGGGAAGCTCGTGCCGACGTCCCGCGATTTTTACTGATCACGCCGGCCTCAAAACAGGTTTCTGAGTCCCGAGAGTGCAGCGCAGTGCGGATATTTCTCGTAGCCGGGTTGCAGGCAAACACTATAGCGGCAGAATGCCTGTGAAAACGCATCCTTGCGATCCTTGCACCAGGTGTCGAGCTGTTGCGTGATGGTCGCGATCGAAGGCAGAGCGATGCCAGTGGCTTGAAACGAGTTGAAGAAATCGCGGGCAGTGCGAACCGCCAGCTCGGGAGATCCTCTCGGCAACGAAACTTCCAGTTCGTAATACCGGCCGATGCGCCCCACGAGCCGATGGACGCTCACCACCTTGCCTTGTCGAAACACGTATCGCTCCCAGCCCGGCTCGGCGCCGTCGTCCTGCACGTAGCGCACTCCGCGCTCCTCGTCCCGGGCGCGCGCCTGCAAGCGCTGCTGAAGATCGCTGCGAGGGTCGCCGACGAGGCGCGCGCCGGACGGCAGTCGGTACACCGCGTACCTCACGTCGAATTCGTTGCGTGAGACGGTGGCCGCGAATACGGTGGAACCGTCAGGCGCTGTCGATTGCGACGGCAGCTCCGGGAAGAGCGCCCGAAAGTCGCGTTCAGGCGGCGTGAATGCGACCCAATTCTGCGCATGTCCCGTGGACCATGCCATCCATCCCGCCGCCCATAACAATGCCAACAAGATCGTCTTCATGCGGCCTCCTGTTGTGCTGACGAAAGCGTCAAATGGTGAACCCACGCGCCCTAGCGCATTCCCATCCTCGCCGGCCCGCAGACATGGCCGCAAGGGGCGTGTTTGACGCAACAAAAAAGCCCGGCCATGGCTGGCCGGGCTTTTCTGTTCCAATGGGTGCCTGACGATGTCCTACTTTCGCGCGGGCAATCCGCACTATCATCGGCGCTGAGTCGTTTCACGGTCCTGTTCGGAATGGGAAGGCGTGGTTCCAACTCGCTATAGTCGTCAGACATAGACTGTAAATTTGCAGCCTGCGGCCGCAAACCAAACCGGAAGAAGTAGAGTCGATCGTATTTCACACGAGCCTGATCACCTTCACGCCATTCGCGCTCAAGGTTATAGGATCAAGCCGCACGGGCAATTAGTACCGGTTAGCTTAACGCATTACTGCGCTTCCACATCCGGCCTATCAACGTGGTGGTCTTCCACGACCCTTCAGTGGGATCGAGTCCCCGGGAAGTCTCATCTTGAGGCGAGTTTCCCGCTTAGATGCTTTCAGCGGTTATCTCTTCCGCACTTAGCTACCCG
>CBJLQC010000605.1:0-1634 GCA_966424955.1 uncultured bacterium
GCATCATCGTAACGCTGCGCACGCCCGACCGCGCAGGCAACTTCGCGGACATTGTCCTGGGGTTCGATTCGCTGGCGCCCTATGTGGCCGGCACTCCCTACTTCGGCGCGATCATCGGCCGGTACGGCAACCGCATTGCGGGTGGCCGGTTCACGCTGGATGGTACGACCTATCAACTGGCTCGCAACGACGGGCCCAACCATCTGCATGGTGGCGAGCGCGGCTTCGACAAGGTGCTTTGGGAGCCTGAGCCATTCAGCCGGAGCGGTGAGCGCGGTGTGATCCTGCGCTACACATCGGCGGACGGCGAGGAAGGCTATCCCGGCGCGTTGCAGGCGACGGTCACCTACACGCTCAACGACCAGAACGAGCTGACCGTCGACTATCACGCCACGACCACGCGGGCCACCCCCGTCAACCTTACCCAGCACAGCTACTTCAACCTGGGCGGTGCGGGCAGCGGCGACATTCTCGGCCACGAGCTGATGATCGCCGCGGAGGGATACACGCCCATCGATTCCACGCTGATTCCGACCGGCGCAATCGCGCCCGTCGCCGGCACACCGTTCGATTTCACGACACCCACACCGATCGGTCGTCGGATCAACGCGAACGATGAACAGCTGCGCAATGGCCGCGGCTACGATCACAACTTCGTGCTGAAGCGCCAGGGCACGGGTCTGGAGCTGGCCGCGCGTGTGACGCATGCGGCGAGCGGACGCACGCTGGAGATCCGCACCACGGAACCGGGCATACAATTCTATTCCGGCAATTTCCTGGACGGCACGATCCGCGGCAAAGGCGCCCAAGTCTACGCGTACCGCAGCGGATTCTGCCTGGAGACGCAGCATTATCCGGATTCACCGAATCAGCCGGCATTTCCATCGACCATCCTGCATCCGGGGCAGGAGTACCGGACGCGCACCGTGTTCACATTCGGAGTCGCGCAATAGCCGCGGCGAGGTAACGAACTATGACGTTCATCGACTGGGCGATCATCCTGGCCTATCTCGCTGTAACCCTGGGCGTTGCGGTGTGGGCGTTCCAGAAGCGGAAGAACACGCCGGACGATTATTTCCTGGCCGATCGAAATCTGCCCTGGTGGATTGTGGGCGCATCGATCTTTGCGTCCAACATCGGATCGGAGCACCTGGTTGGCCTGGCCGGTTCGGGCGCTACGGACGGCGTGGCCATGGCGCATTACGAACTGCACGCCTGGTGTCTGCTGGTACTGGCCTGGGTGTTCGTTCCGTTTTACATGCGCTCGCGCGTGTTCACCATGCCGGAATTCCTGGAGCGCCGTTTCTCGCCGTCGGCTCGCTGGGTGTTATCGCTGATCTCGCTGTTCAGCTACGTGCTGACCAAGATGGCGGTCGGGATCTTCGCCGGCGGCATCGTGTTCGGCACACTGCTGCCGGACGTGCAGGTGCACATTGGACCGTTCGTGCTGACGAGCTTCTGGATCGGCTCGATCGCCGTCGTCCTGCTCACCGGCGTGTATACCGTCGCCGGCGGCATGACCGCCGTCGCCTACACGGAGGCCATGCAGACGCTGATCCTCATCATTGGTTCGGCAGTGTTGACCATAATCGGACTGCAGCACCTGGGCGGGTGGGAAGGTCTGCGGGCGGCCT
>CBJLQC010000606.1:0-1628 GCA_966424955.1 uncultured bacterium
TAATCGAACGGACTCGGGCGCGGGCGCGGTCGGGGGGGTGGGCGCGGGTAACTGCGGCGGGCGCGCGCCGGGGGTCGCGCCCGCCGCGGCACACGCCCGCAGGCCGCGACCCGCGCCCCAATCAGTTACCCCCGCCCACCGCCACGCCCGCGCCCGCGCCCGAGTTCGTCAAAGAGAACTCACCTGAGACCGCGCACTACCGCGAGCAACGCCCTCACCCGCGCCCCATCACGGGCCCCCCGCGCATCCCGCTCGAGCGCCGCCGCCAGCTGATTCAATTGCGTCCGCCGCGCAGCGCCGCGGGCCCGCTCGGCATGGTTCAGTGCCGTCGCGATCGCCGCCGTACGCGCTGGCGGCAAGCCACGTCCGCGCGTCAGTTGATCCAGATACGCGCGTGCTACCGGGAACGCTGCCGGCCAAGTGATGCGCGGCTGTGATTGCGGATTGTATTCCTCCATCCGTGCCAGCTGCGCGGCCGCAATTTCGTTTTCCGATAGAAATTCGCTGGGCGTGAGCTCCAGGATGTCCAGCCCGCGTGACAGCTCCGACGAATAGATGTAGCCGTTCCAGTAGTACGCACCCCACGAGCCGCCCACGACCAGCGTGCTGTCGCTCACCGGGCCGCGGTCGAAGTACGCGATCTCGATCGGTCGGTTCGGATCGGTGAAGTCGAATACGTTTACGCCGCCCTGATACCAGCCCTGGACCATGATGTCACGGCCGGGCACGGGTACCAGGCCGCCGTTGTGCGATACGCAGTTCTCCGTGTCGGTCTGCGCAGCCGGCATCTTCACGTAGCCGTGCTGCTTGAGCTTGCCGTTTTCGACGCTGAGAATGGTGTTGCCGCCCAGCCGCAGCGGATCACTGATCCGGCAGCGCGGCGCGGTGCCGCCACCCCATTCGTCCGTGAAAATGATTCGCTGCGCATCGTTGCTGAACACCGCCGTGTGCCAGAGCGAAAAGTTGACGTCGGATTTTGCATCGAGGCGCACCGGCTGCTCGGGGTTTTTTACGTCCAGCAGGATGCCAAAGCTGCCGCACGAGCCGGCCACCAGGTGGAACGCCGGATAGGCCGTGAGATCGTGACAGCCGCGCGGACCTTGTGTGTTGGCGCTCGCGGACGTGTCACTGAATGCGACGCCGGCGCGTCCAGGCGCGCGCGGCAGCCCCTCGAAGATGCGCGCATAGCCAGTGACGGCTGCCTGCTCCGGGTGCTGGAGCGGCACGCGGATGATGTCTACGCGAAAATGCGCGGTACCCGGATTCTCGGCGACGCTGCCGCCCGTGCAGCCCGCCAGCTCCGTCGAATCCCGGACGTTCGATGAGCCGCCCACGTAGATGTAGATGGTGTTGCTGTCCGTCGGGTGGGGCACGATGGTATGCGTGTGCGAGCCGCGACAGGTTTGCACGTTCTTGATCAGTTGCGGCTGCCGCGGATTGCTCACGTCGAAGATGCGCACGCCGCGCATGCGGTCCGCACCCTGCTGCACACCCTGCATGCCGCAATCGTTACGCGAGCGTGGCGATTCCGCGGAAATGAAGAGCAGATTGCCCCAGATCGACGGATCGCCCTGGTCGGTGGCGCACACGACCGTGCTCATCTCGACGGGTTTGGCAGGATTACTCAC
>CBJLQC010000607.1:0-1623 GCA_966424955.1 uncultured bacterium
CGCCCTGGATCGCGACCTGCGCCTTCTTGAAGCTGCCCTGCGCCTTGACATCCTTGACGATCTGCTTGGCGGTATCCGAGGGGATGCCCTGCGTGAGCGTGACGGTCTGCCGCACGCGCCCGCCCGAGGCCGGCTCGACGGTGCCCGGCTTCATGTTCTTGAGCGGCACGCCGCGCTTCACGAACTTCGACTGCAGCACGTCGTAGAGGGCTTTCAGCTTGTAGTCGTCGTCGGCATCGAGCAGGAGCACGGATTTCGCGCGATCGAATTCGATCGAGCACTTGCTGCCCTTGAAATCGTAGCGCTGCTGGATTTCCTTGGTGGCCTGGTTGACCGCGTTGTCGACTTCCTGGAGGTCGGCGCCGGTCGTCACATCGAAGGAGTTGGTTTGTGCCATGGGGCCGGAACTTAAGGGCAGGCGGCGCGGCTGAAAAGGACGGGTTTTCGTCGACATGGAGAACGGATTTTACCACGGAGAACGCGGAGAACACGGAGCCGTCGCGCTCGAGGAGCCGCGCCATGCAACGCGAGATTTGATCATGATGTTAACGGAAGAACGAATATTTGCGGGGTGCGGCGAGTCTTTGCGGGTCCATGCGTAAGCTTTTTCTGCTCTCGCCCGCGAGCACGCACGGCCGGCGCGCGCAGCTTCTCTTTCGCGACGCGGCGGCGTTCCCGCTGGCGCTCGAGCTGCGCGCGGGTGGGTCCTCGGTGGGCGCGGTGTTCAGCTTCTTGAGTGGATTGTATTTCCGGGGCAAGCTCACCTACGCGCGGGCCTTCGCGCCGCCGCCGCGCACGGTGCCGTCCGTGCTGCTGATCACGCCCGATCGCGGGCTGGTTTCGCCCGACCTGCGCATGACGCTGGACGATCTCACCGCGTTCTCCCGGTCGGCGGTGGATGTCACGAATCCGCGCTATCGCGAGCCGCTCGAGCGCGACGCGCGCGCCATCGACGCGGCCGTGCAGGGAAACATCGAGGTGGTGCTGCTGGGCAGCATTGCCACCGGCAAATACTGCGATGTCCTGCTCGATGTCTTCGGCGAGCGTTTGCTCTTCCCGCAGGAGTTCGTCGGGCGCGGCGACATGAGCCGCGGCGGGCTGCTGCTGCGCTGCGTCGATACGCGCACGGAGCTGACCTATGTGCCCGTGGCCGGCGCACTGCGCAAGGGCACGCGTCCCCCCAAACTGCATCCGCGATGAGCGCCGTCATTCCGCGCGACGTGAATCACGCGCAGGTCTCGGTCAAAGGGAAGGTCGTGCGGCTGACCAACCTGGACAAGCCGTTCTGGCCCGAGCTCGACATCAGGAAGCGCGATCTGCTCCAGTACTACGCGGACGTCTCGAAGTACCTGCTGCCGCACCTGAAAGACCGCGCGATGGTCATGAAACGCTACCCGCACGGCGCGTACGGTGAGTTTTTCTTCATGAAGCGCGCCCCATCGCCGCGGCCGGAATGGATCGAGCTGTGCTCCATCGATCATGGTGAAGAGAACGTGATCGACTTCCCGATGATCCAGGACCTGGCCGCACTGCTTTGGGTCATCAATCTCGGCTGCATCGATCTGAACCAGTGGTACGCGACCTGTGATGACACGGATCGCCCCGACTACCTGCATTTCGACC
>CBJLQC010000608.1:0-1611 GCA_966424955.1 uncultured bacterium
ACGCAACCGATGTCGAATGGCGAGACGTACGACTTCCTCTTTACGCCGCGCAGCGCCGGCACCTGGCGGGTGGAAACGCGGACCGGCACCGGCCAACCATTCGGGCACATGACGCTCACCGCCCGGTGAGCAAAAAGGCCCGCCAGCAGGCGGGCCTTTTTGTTATTATCTTGACCCGATCTGTTACATGCCCGCACATAGCTGGTATGCACCAGGCTACGTCCTACCCTAACCCAGAGGGAGTCCATGGAGGCGTTGCTCGTATCGATCTACGTCTTTGTACTGGCTGTCTTTATCGGCTTCGAGGTGATCGCCAAGGTGCCCCAGATGCTGCACACGCCGCTCATGTCCGGATCGAACGCGATTTCCGGGATCGCCGTGGTCGGCGCGCTGGTGGTCGCCGGGCGGCCGGAATCGACCCTCACGATCGTCCTGGGCGTGATCGCCGTCGCACTGGCCATGGCCAACGTGGTGGGCGGTTTCATGGTGACCGACCGCATGCTCCAGATGTTCCGGAAGCGGCCGACCGATGAATAGCCTGCGCGACGTCTTCATTGCCGCCAGCTACCTGGTGGCCTCCTCGCTTTTCATCGTGGGGTTGAAGCGGCTCAGCTCTCCCGCAACAGCGCGCGCCGGCAATACGCTCGCCGCCGTCGGCATGCTGCTGGCCATCATTGCCACATTGCTGGTTCGCGAGATCATCGCTTTCCAGTGGATCGTGGTCGGGCTGCTGCTGGGCTCGGCAATGGGCGGCCTACTCGCGACGCGCGTGAAGATGACGGCCATGCCGCAGATGGTCGGCATCCTCAACGCATTCGGCGGCGGCGCATCGCTGCTGGTCGCCTTCAGCGAATACCTGTTCACGCCGGCGGGCCGCCCCGTCGATGTCTCGGTCACCCTGGTGCTCACCGTCATCGTGGGCGCAGTCACGTTTTCGGGAAGCTTCGCGGCGGCCGGCAAGCTGCAGGAATTGATCAGCGGGCGCGCGATCACGTATCCGTTCCAGAAAACGATCAACGCGCTGTTCCTGCTGGGTGCGCTCGCGATCGGCGCCTACATCGTCGCCGGGCCGTACAGCGTCACGATGCTGATCGTGCTCACGCTCGTCGCGCTGGTGCTGGGCGTGCTGGGCGTGCTGCCGATCGGCGGCGCGGATATGCCGGTCGTGGTGTCGCTGATGAACTCCTACTCGGGCATCGCGGGCGCGATGGCCGGTTTCGTCCTGCATAACAACGCACTCATCATCGCAGGCGCGCTGGTCGGCGCATCCGGCATTATCCTGACCCGCATCATGTGCCAGGCAATGAACCGCTCGCTCACCAACGTCATGTTTGGCGCCTTTGGCAGCGAGGAGATTGCCCACCAACTGAGCCGGGATGGCAAGTCGGTGCGCGAAGCCTCGGCGCAGGATGTGGCGATCATGCTCGGCTATGCGCGCAAGGTCGTGATCGTCCCGGGCTACGGCATGGCCGTTTCGCAGGCGCAGCACCAGGTGCGCGAGCTGGGCGACCTGCTCGAGGGGCGCGGCGTCGAAGTTCTCTACGGCATTCACCCGGTGGCCGGCCGCATGCCCGGCCACATGAACGTGCTCCTCGCCGAAGCCAACGTGCC
>CBJLQC010000609.1:0-1603 GCA_966424955.1 uncultured bacterium
CTGTACGGTGAGCGTATCGGCGGCCAGCACCGCCGGGATGCCGAGCAGCAGCATCATCAGCAGGAAAACCCGACGCATGTTGTTGTTAGGCGTTAATGGTCAGTGGATGGACGGACGCCTGCCGCGCCGCCGTGAGTATGCCTTCCTGGATTTCGACGACGTGCAATGTGCGGGCGGCCGAAGTCGGCGCTTCCCGGCCCGTCGCGATGGACGACAGGAACGCCAACAGCGAGCTGCGGAACGCGCCTTCCAGGTTGCGGTTTGCGGGCCGCTGAAGCTCATGGTGGTACCACCGGCGCGCGTGTAGCACTCGATTTGCCGGCCGCGGCTCTGGAACTCGATGACGCCGGCATCGCCGACAATGCTCATGCGGTCCACTACGAGTACCGGATACG
The DNA here is from genome assembly GCA_966424955.1 of uncultured bacterium. Lineage (GTDB taxonomy): Bacteria > Gemmatimonadota > Gemmatimonadetes > Longimicrobiales > RSA9 > CBJLQC01. Next base: position 396 of record CBJLQC010000609.1, read on the forward strand.
TTTCCGGGTGGATCCACGAGCTGTGCAGGGCGAGGGTGGCACCGCCCGCATAGCGGACGAGCGCATCGACGCCGTCGTGCGTATCGATGCCCAGCCCATCCAGCACCCCGCGTGTCTCACGCGCCACGATGGAAGTTGCGCGGTCGTCCAGGAACCAGCAAACCAGGTCGATGTCGTGGCTGGACATGAACCAGATCGGCGAAGTGTGCGCCGCCCAGTTGATCATGCGCGTCGGGACGTAGATCGTGTCCTGCTTGCTGGATTGCACGAGGCGCGGCCGGCCGATGCTGCCCGCCGCGATCTGCTGCTTGATCCACGCGTACTCCGGCACCCAGCGCTGGCTGTAATTGACCTGCAGCACCAATCCGTTGCGCTCGGCCAGCTCGATCATGGCGCGCGCCGCTCCAACCGACGTGGCCAGCGGCTTCTCGACCAGCACGTGCTTGCCGGCATTCAAGGCAGCCGTCACGACATCGACATGCAAATGATCGGGTGTGGCGACCGCCACCGCATCGCATTCGACCCCAGCCAGCAGCTCTTCGATACTGGTAAAGGCCCGCCCCGCGCCGGCCGCCGCCTGCGCCCGCTCGAGTGAGTGATCCGCGACCGCGACCAGCCGCGCCCCGTCAATCTCGCCAAACACGCGAGCATGCCGCTTCCCCAGAATCCCTGCGCCCACCACCGCAACTCTAATCTCGGACATGATCAACCCCTGAAATCAATCATGAAGCCCCATCACGAATCGAGCAGTGGATAGTCCCAAAGCTTCATCGGAAATACGTTGGGCGTAAGGACAATGCGGTCGATGCGCACGCGCTGCGGCAGCTGCAGCAGAAACATGACGACGTCGGCCACATCAGCGGGTTCCAGCATGCGCGCGCGCACATCCGCGGGCAGCGGCACTTCCTTGCGATCCCAGATCGATGAGTTGGTCACGCCGGGCGCGACCAGGTGGGTCTTAATGCCGTACTTCGTCGTTTCGGCGAGGATGGTCTGGCTGAGTGCCTCCATGCCGAATTTCGAGATCGAGTAGGGCAGCACGTCGGGCGCCGCGCGAATGCCCGAGATCGAGCCGATGTTGATGATCGTGCCGGCGCGCCGTTCGCGCATGCGGCTGAGCGCGGCGCGCGCGCAGAGGAAGGCGCCGCGCAGATTCACGCCCGTGATGCGATCGTAATCTGCCAGCGGGTAGTCGGCCACCTCGAAAG
>CBJLQC010000610.1:0-1557 GCA_966424955.1 uncultured bacterium
GACGCCGCGCGCGATGGCGGCTTTCACCTCTGCCTGGAAATCCGTGATCAGTCTGGCTTCGTCGAGGACGTCTTCCCGGGTGCCGACATCGCCGTGGCCGGGCAGAAACTTGTCCACGTCCATCGCGGCAATGCGCTTCAGCAGCGCGGCCCAACCCTCCACCGAGGGCGTGAACGACATGTTCGACCAGTTCTTGCGCGCGAACGGGCCACCGACGTACACCGCGCGGGCATGCGGAAAATGAACCAGCGTATCGCCCGGATTCTGGCCGGGTCCGAGATGCAGGATCTCCACGGTGCGCCCGCCAAGGCGCAGCGTCATCTGCGAATCGAAGGTGATGTCGGGCAGCACCGTTTTCACTTCGGCGGGATCGAGGTTCATGGACTTGAAGAAGCGCTGCCGGCGCTTGAATTCCAGCGCCTCGTTTTTGATCATGCCCGCCATCACGTCCTTGTGGGCGATGATGGTGGCGCCGACCGCCTTGAACGCGGGATTGCCGTAGTAGTGATCGCCGTGCGCGTGGGTCACCACCACCCACTTGACCGGCTTGTCGGTGACCGTGCGGATACGTTCCATCAGATCGCGGCCGTGCGCAGGATGCTGACGGGTATCGACCACCAGCACGCCATCGTCCGTCACGAGGAACGCGCTGTTCGAAGAAAGGTCGTCGTAAAGAAAGTAGAGCCCGGGGCCGACCTCCTTCAACTCGGTGGGAACCGCCTTGCGCATCTGGAAATTGTCGAAGCGCTCGGCCGTCTGCGCCCAAAGCGGCTGCGAGCACGTGAGCTCCGCGCCCGCGACACCGAGCACGGCAAGGCGCGCGCTCGAATCGACAAACCGGCGTGCAAGTGTGGGAATAAATGCCATTACGACCTCGTTCGAGAGGGCGTCAGCGCTGTGCCCGCTTCGCGTAGGCAAGATCCATGTATCGTCCCGGATCGCCCTTCGGCAAGGCGTAGCCCTCGGCTTCCCACACCACATCGATCACCTGCCGCAGACCTTCTTCTCGGATCTCCGGTCCTGGGCGCTGTACGAATTCATCGAATGCCCGCCCCGCCGCCTCGTCGTCGAGTTCGAGCCGGGCGCGCAGGATGCGGATCGCTTCCGCCTTATGCGCGGGGTCCCGCAGCCAGGTGAAAGCATCGTTCATCCCGCAAATGAATGATACCAGCGTTGCCGCGTTCGCCGCCGCCCAGCTGCGACGGGCAGCAGCAATGGACCCGGTATATCTTGGAAAATACTGGGCCGTGGTGCCCAGGCTCGCGAATCCCGCCGCGAAGAGATTGCGATCGAACGGCGGATTGAGCAGGCTTGCTGCGGCACGTCCTGCGCGCAGCGCATCGTGCCGCTCGCGCGAGCCGCCGATCTCGGCGAACGTGTAGTCGCCGTCGCGCAATCCCTGGTCCGCGAGGAGCTTGCGCAGCAACAGCGCATAGCCGGAGCGCGCCCCGTCGACGGCGATGATCTTGCCGCGCAGATCGGCGAATCCGCGCAGCTCCGGCGCCACCACGAGCGACAGCTCCGGCGCATGGGCAAGCGCCATGAACATGAAAAGAT
>CBJLQC010000611.1:0-1557 GCA_966424955.1 uncultured bacterium
GGCCGGACTGCTCGCCTCGCTCGCGCTCGGCATCAAGCACAGCGCTTTGGCTCTCGGTCCGATCGCCCTGGTGCTCATCACACTGGAAGCCGGCGCACGCTCAGAATATCGTACCTGGGGTCCGCGTGTGGGTGCCGCGTTGGCCATTGGGCTCCTAGCCGGGTACGTGTTGCAGGCGCTGCTGTACCGAGGTGATCTCGGACTCACCTACCTGGTCGAAGGTATCGGTGCGCTGTCCAGGCACGTATCGAGTGGCCACGCGGTGACCGATCCGCGCGGTGATTACACAGCAAGTATGAACTGGCTCTTTTACCCTCGGGCGCTTCTGATCAAAACGCCCATTGCATTTCATTTGTTGCTGCTACTTGGCTTGTCGGGCGGCATCGTTGCTTTGCTCCGTAACTGGCAAGGCCGGCAACTGTTGGCCGCGCCTGTCCGGACGCCCCTTGCCGCACTGCTCGTCTTCGGCGCCTTTCTCCTGCGCGCCAAGCTCGTGATCGGGTTCCGCTACGCGCTGCCGATTCTGCCGCTCTTGGCCATTCTCGCCGCAGCGGGGTGCATGGTGTTGTGGCAGCGTCGGCGCGCGTTCCGCCTGACCATCGTAGCCCTGGCGATCTGGGCCGCCGCGTCCACGCTCTCCTTCTATCCGCACTTCATTGCCTATACCAGCGAATATCCGCCCGGCCGTGATCAGGCATACGAGCAGCTGTCCGACTCCAGCCTCGACTGGGGGCAGGGGCAGATCGAGCTGCGCGACTTCATGCGAGAAGAGGGCATCGATGTCGTGTATCTCGCGTATTTCGGCTCGGCCATCCCCGGAGGGTACGGCATCAAGTATGTACCACTGCCCAGCTTCTATCCGTTGCCGCCGCAGCCGGAGCCGCCGCATCCGCCCAGGTTCGCCGTGGTGTCGGCCACGCTGCTGGGGGGTAAATACCTGCGGCGCGATACGTACCAGGACGCGCGCGAGAACCAGAAGCCGTACCGCGTGCTCGGGCACACCATGTTCGTTTATCGAGCGGACGAATGATGCAGCCACGCCGCGTGCTGCTCATCAATTACGAGTTCCCGCCGCTGGGTGGCGGAGCGGGCACGGCCACGCTCGGCATTGCCCGCGCCATGGCGGCGCTCGGCTGTGATGTCGTCGTGCTCACGTCGCGCTTTCGCGGCTTGCCCAATCACGAGCAGCGCGACGATTTCACGATTGTGCGGGTTCCGGTTCTGCGACGGCGCGTCGATCGGGCCGCGCCGCACGAGATGCTGACTTTCCTGGCCAGTGCCGCCTTTGCAACGCTGCCATTGACGCACGGGTGGCGTCCCGACCTGAGCATCGCGTTTTTCACCATCCCATCCGGACCTGTGGGATGGCTGCTCGGCAGGCTCCGCAACGTTCCGTTGGTCGTCTCGCTGCGCGGCGGCGACGTGCCCGGCTTCGAATGGGCGCCCGAGGCGCGGCGTTACCATCGGCTGACCAGGCCCTTCCTCCGCTGGATCTGGCGCCAGGCGGACGCCGTGGTCGCCAACAGCGAAGGCCTGCGCAAGCTGGCGCAACGGACG
>CBJLQC010000612.1:0-1551 GCA_966424955.1 uncultured bacterium
TGGTGTTCTCGCGGAACACGTTGCGCTCGATGCGGCTGTCCGCGATTTCCTTGAGGAGGAGACCGTAGGCGGAGCTTCCCCAGTTGTGCTCGAAGTGATTCTCCGACATGTGCACCCGCTTCGTGTACATCACCGCAACGCCGGATCCGTTGTTACGGAACGTGTTTCCGACATAGTTGCAGTCGTCGGAGTACATGAAGTGCAGGCCGTAACGAAGATTCCCTTCGCTCACGTTGCGCAGAACTTCGGTGTTGTGGACGAACTCGAAATAAATGCCATCGCGAAATCCCTTGACGCTGTTGTCCTGGATCGTGATCTCGCGTGCGTTCCACAGATGAATTCCGTTCCCCGATTTCGCTTCAGTGCGGCCTGATGCGCGAAGATCGTTGTTGGCCACATAGCACGTCGTGACCTTGGCCAGGTAGATACCGTACAGCACTTCCTCGAAGCGGTTGTTCTTCAGGGTGCATCTCAGGGCGTTCGTGACGCGAATCGCGGCGCGGTCCTGCGTGTAGCTGACACCCGTACCGCGAAAGTTGATTCCTGTAACGCTTACGTCATCCGAATTGACGAGGAGCACTTCTCCGTTTCCCTCCGCGTCGAATGTCGGATACCCTCGCCCTTCGATACTTACGGGCCGGGTGATTTTCAGATTGCGGACGGCGTAATGCCCCGGCTGAACGATGACGCGTCCCCCGATTTTCACCTTGTTCAGTGCGTCGCTGAGCGACACGCCTTTTGGTGAAACCACAATTGACTCCGGCTGCGCCGACACTGAGAACGGCGCGAGCAGAATGATTGCCGCAATCACGCTCGCGGCTGCCGCGGCAGGATGTTTGTGGATGCCCACGGCCTGCGCGCTCTTCTTCTGCCGTGACAGAAGAAGAGCTGCGAGCACCGCGACGAATGCAATGCCCACCGCGATCGCGCCAGGTGCAGGCCACGACGCAGCGGTAAAGTTCAACAGCTGCTTGGTTCCGATGATGGGCGGCTGATACGACATGCCGGGAATCTTGATGATCGCATCGGGCGAGAGGTTGTGACCGTAGTCGTACGACCACTTCCAGAACTCGTACATCCCCGCAAGCCCGGCCGCGCCAAAAATACCAAGCCACGACCATACGGCCCATCGTCTTCCGATTATTGCAGCAGCAATTCCAAGGACTATCAATGCTCCGAGCACGTACGGCATAACATCGAGAACCGGAATCGCGCCGGGCACGATTGCCTTCATGCCGATGTAATGATTGAGCGCATTGATGTTGTCGAGATCAGCCGGCTTGATGCCGGTAATCGTGTCAACCTTGATCAGCATTCCCAGCCCTTCGGGATACTGCGGGGCAATCAGGTCGATTCTCCATATTGGAGTAGCGAATGCCACGGCGAGCAGGGCCGCGCTGAGCCCCACGATCAGACGCGGAATTTTCCCCATTACCGCCATCCCCCTGCCCGCCGTTTGCATTGTTTTCACCTCAGCGCTGCGACGCGGCAGCGCTTACTTTCTCCAGCCTGCTGAGCTGGGTCTTTGCCTTCTCGCTCGTGTACGCCATC
>CBJLQC010000613.1:0-1519 GCA_966424955.1 uncultured bacterium
GGCGGCACGCGCAGCAGCGCTTCCCACACCCGGATCTGGAAGTTGGTGCCCTTCAGGAACAGCGTGACTGCACCGGCTGAATCGCCGAAGATCTGGCGCGCGTAGCCGCGCGAGCGTGCCGGCGCCTCGACCAGCTCCGCGTTGGGCCAGCGCGCCTGCAATTCACGGAGTAGATGCGCGCGGTTTTCGTTTTGCACGAAGGCGAGCCCGCACAAGCCGCGATCCGTGACGGCGATGAGGCTTTCCCCGAATGGACTGTCGTGAAAACCGTACTGAATGGTGAGGCCGAGGCCGCCGCTTTTGACCTCGCCCGGCGTCGCGGCCACGACATTGAGCATCAGATCGTACAGGCGGGTGCCGCCGGACAGGCCGACCGCGTAGCTGACGTCCAGCACGCTGCGGGAATCGTCGAGCAGCCGGCGCGCGTGCTCCGCGGTCAGGTACTGCACGAAACGTTTGGGGCTGATGCCCGCCCAGCGGCGGAAAAGACGCTGGAAATGCGCCTCGGACAGGCCCACGTAACGCGCGACGTCGCCCAGCTCCGGCTGGTTGCGGAAATTCTGCTCGAGGTAGCCGATGGCGGCGGCGACCAATTCGTAATCGGATTTCACGGTAGCTCCCTTTGCCCTTTCCATCATGGCCTAACGATGCCGCAAGGGCAAAGGGAACTCAACCCGATTCCTGCGCGGTGTACTACGGCAGCCGGACCAGCCCGGAGATGTTCCGGTAGCGGATCGAGCCGCTGCCGTCGTACCACACGATGAGGTCGCCACCGACGTCCTCCACGTCGATATCGCCCGAACCATCCTCGATCTCGACCGTGCCGCCGACGTCGGTCACGTCGATGTGGCCGGACTCATCCAGGATCTCGACATCGAAGAAGATGTTGCGAATGTCGATGTTGCCGTACCCATCCTCGATGTAGACGTAGTCGATATCGTTCACCGTAATATCGCCATCCTCGTGGTAGATGGTCGCCGCCATCTCCTCGGGGACTTCGATGACCAGATCGAGGTGCGCGTTGTCGGAATAGGGGATATCGGTCTCCAGCTCGACGGTGCTGCCGTTGCGATACAGCTGGAAATCGATGTCGTCCACCGTGCGGCTGCTGGAGGAACACGCGGTGGCAAAGACACGCACCGAGCTGAGCCCCGGCCGCCCCTGGATACGCAGCTCACCGTCGCCGGCTGCCACCCGCAGCGTGCTCATGCCGATGGCGCTCACCTGGTCCGAGAAATTCTCCTCGTAACGACAGCCACCCAATCCGTTCACATCCAGATCGCAACCCGCGACGAGCGGCGCCGCCAGCAGCCAAACCAGCTGTTTCTTCATAACTGACCTTCGGTTGTGTTGCCCGTATTTGTTAGGAGATGAAGCCCTGGAAGGTTCCAGTGCACGATTCCTGCTTGCCCTGCGAGTCATGGAATCGCAACCCTGGTAAGTGTATTATGGATCGTTTCAACGGCGGGCCGCGCGGGTGCCCGGGGACGGGTTCGGCCGGTCCCAGCTTCTGTATGAG
>CBJLQC010000614.1:0-1503 GCA_966424955.1 uncultured bacterium
CCAGGCAGCCCGGCGGCGTTTACCACACCATAGAGTGTTGACCGCGTAGTCTTTAAACGACTCGCCAGATCGTCGGCTGAGGCATGAACGGCCTCCTTCTCAGAACCGAGGAGCGAGAGTAGTCTCCGGGCTTCCGGGGTGCGGATGTGGTAATGCACGGCCAACTTGTCGATTATCAGCCGGTTTTCATCTTTGATGAACTTGCGCAACTGCGTAGCCAGTTCCGGCCCTTCAATCAGCAGATCGACTCCCAGGCGCGCCAGTGACCACGCCGACTGAACGAGTCGCAGCGTGGCCTGGCTCAAATACACGGCCGTTGGTACTGAAAAGCCACGCGCACGAATTGCCTCTACCACGGCCGCGCGATGCTCGATGTGTTCGGCGCAGATGAGGATACCGCCGATTGCACACCCGTTGACCAGATAACGCACCGCCTCGTGCCAGCCATTGAGCTGTAGCACACTGATTCCCGGCCCGGCTGAAAGCGTCAGGCGTTGCGCCAGATCGGTGGTACCGCCCACCAGCAGAATGTGCATGTGTTAGTTGACGGTTACGCGCAGCACTTCGCGCGGTGTGGTGAGGCCGGCGGCAACCTGCCGGCAGCCATCCTGCCGAAGGGTGCGCATGCCTCGCCTGATCGCCAGCGATCGCAACTCTCGGCTCCCAACTCGGGGCGTGAGGCCGCCGCGCAATTCGTCCGTCACCTCTAACAGCTCGTAGATTCCGGTGCGTCCGCGGTACCCTGTTTCATGACAGCTCTGGCATCCGCGCCCCTGCCTGGCATGTGAGTTCAGGTGCACGTCCTCACCCAGGGCAGCCAGCATTTCGTGGCTGACTTCCACGTCCTGGGCGCATTCCTCGCAAATCCGGCGGACCAGCCGTTGCGCAATAACCACCTCCACGGTGCTTGCCACCAGGTATTCGGGAACACCGAGGTCGACGAGCCGGGTCAATGCGGCGGGCGCGTCATTGGTGTGGACGGTCGACAGAACCAGATGACCGGTGAGTGCGGCGTGAATCGCAATTTCTGCCGTTTCATAATCCCGGATCTCCCCAACCAGCATTACGTCGGGATCCTGCCGCAGCAATGAACGCAGCACAGCCGCGAATGACAGCCCGATTTTGGGCTGCACGGGTACCTGACAAATCCCATCGAGCTGATACTCGACCGGGGCTTCGATGGTCAGAATCTTCTCGCTTCCGGTACGAATGCGCTGGAGTAGCGCGTAGAGGGTGCTGGTTTTGCCGGATCCGGTGGGCCCGGTGGCCAGGATGATTCCTTGCGGCCGGGATGCGGCAAGCTCGAGACTGTGGAGCGTGTCGCCGGCCATCCCGAGCGATTCCAGGTCGATCCGGATGCGTTGCTGGTCCAGCAGACGCAGAACCACGCTTTCGCCGTGCAGCATGGGCAACGTGGATACGCGTACGTCGACCTCTCTATCCTGCAATCGCAGGCGAATGCGGCCATCCTGGGGCAGGCGCCGTTCGGCGATATCCAATTCG